>DASYQB010000294.1:0-27190 GCA_036005985.1 Candidatus Methylomirabilota bacterium
GTCACGAGGGCCCGCGCGATGGCCACGCGCTTGCGCATGCCTCCGGAGATCTCCGCGGGGTTCTTGTGGCCCATGTCCACCAGGCCGACCTGGGCCAGCTTCTCCTCGACGCGCCGGGCGATCTCCGCCGCGCCCATCTTCGTCTTCTCGTGGAGGGGGAAGGCCACGTTGTCGAAGACGGACATGGAGTCGAAGAGGGCCCCCCCCTGGAAGACGACACCGTAGCGCCGGCGCACCGCCTCGAGGGCGTCGCCCCGGAGGCGGGTGATGTCGGTCCCGTCCACCAGCACCGCCCCCGCGTCGGGGCGCAGGAGCCCCAGAAGGTGCTTGAGGAGCACCGACTTTCCACCGCCGCTCCGGCCGATGATGACCATGATCTCGCCCGTGGCCACGTCCAGGTCCACGCCGCGGAGGACGGGCTGGCCGCCGAAGGACTTGCGCAGTCCCTGGATCCGGATCACGGGAGGACCGAGCCCAGGAAGTAGTTGAAGACGAGGATGAGCACGCAGGAGAGCACGACTGCTTCCGTGGTGGCCCGCGACACGCCCTCGGCGCCATGACCGCAGTGAAAGCCCTTGTAGGTGCACACCCAGGGCACGAGCACACCGAAGGCCAGCGACTTCCAGAAGCCGACCATGACGTCGCCCATGTCGGCGAAGGCCTGCATCTGGCCGAAGTAGGTGCCGGGCGACATCCCGAGGAGGATGACGGCGACGAGATAGCCTCCGTAGATGCCGGCCACGTCGAAGATGGCGGTGAGCATGGGGAAGGTGATGAGACCGGCGAGCATGGCGGGCACGACGAGATAGCGCATGGGGTTGAGGGCCATGACCATGAGGGCGTCGATCTGCTCGGTGATGCGCATGATGCCGAGCTCGGCGGTGAGGGCGGAGCCGGCCAGGCCGGTGACGAAGACGGCGGTGAGCACGGGACCGAGCTCGCGCACGAGGGCGATGCCCACCGCCGGCCCCACGAAGGCCTCGGAGCCCACCCGCTGCAGGGTCAGGAACACCTGGAGGCCGAGGGCCATGCCCGTGAAGGCGCCGGTGAGAATGACGATGATGAGCGACTTGAAGCCGATGAAATAGATGCGACCGGCGAGCCGGCCGAGCTTGAGCGGGGGTACGAAGACGAGGGCGGCGGCATGGCCGAGGAAGCGACCGAAGCGTCCGAGCGACTCGACGATGTAGAGGGTGAGATACCCCAGCGTTCCGATCCAGCGCGCCGGGGGTGGCAGAGCGCGCGGCATCGGAGGGCCCTCGGTCACGCGCTCGCGCTCCGATAGACACCCAATGCCCACAGCGGGAAGTACTTCGCGTAGAGGTGATACTTGAGGTAGAAGACCCGCGGGAAGCCCGTGCCGTTCCAGAGCGGATCTTCCCAGGTGCCGTCGGCGCCCTGCCGGTCGATCAGGAAATGCACGCCCTTCTCCACGGCAGGGCCGTCCGCGCGCCCCGCGGCGAACAGGGCGAGGAGGGCCCAGGCCGTCTGGCTCGGGAGGGACTCGCCGCGCCCCGCCAGATCCTCGTCCTCGTAGGAGGTGAGCGTCTCGCCCCATCCTCCGTCGGAGTTTTGCCGTTCCTCGAGCCAGGTGATGGCGCGCTTCACGTAGTCCTTGGAGCAATCCTCGCCGATGGCTCCGAGCCCCCGGAGCACCGACCACGTGCCGTAGACATAGTTGACGCCCCAGCGTCCGTACCACCCTCCGCTCTGGTGCTGGGTTCTCTGGATGAAGCCGAGGGCCCGCTGAGCGGCGGGATGCTCGAGCCCATAGCCGAGGGTGCCGAGCAGCTCGAGCCCGCGTCCGGTCAGGTCCTCCGTCGACGGATCGAGCAGAGCGCCATGATCGGCGAAGGGAATGTTGTTGAAGATGAGCCGGTCATTGTCGGCGTCGAAGGAGCCCCAGCCCCCATCGTTGCCCTGCATGCCCAGGAACCAGTTGAGGCCACGCTCGATGCACCGGGCGCGGCGATCGGGATCGAGTCCCTGCGTCTTGGCCAGGGCCATCATGACCATGGCCGAGTCGTCGAGGTCGGGATAGAAGTCGTTGTGGTACTGGAAAGGCCAGCCGCCCGGCGGCACGTTGGGCCGCTTGACCTGCCAGTCGCCCGGCACGGTGATCTGCTTGTCCATCATCCACTCGCCGGCGCGAATGAGCTGCGGGTGATCGGGGGGAAGCCCCGACTCGATGAGCGCATTGGCGGCGAGCGACGTGTCCCACACTGGAGACACGCAGGGCTGGTAGTGGAGAGCGTCCCGGGTCTCGACGCCCAGGTTCTCGATCTCCTTGATCTGGCCGGTGATGAGCGGATGGTCTTCGGGATATCCCAGCGTTCTGAGGGCGAGGACGGCGTTGGTCATGGCAGGAAAGATGCCGCCCAGTCCTCCCGGGACGGCCAGCCGCTCCTCGAGCCAGCGCCGGGCCGCCTCGAGGGCGCGTCCGCGGAACGGGCGCGGGCCCAGCCGCTCCCAGCCCTTGAGCGCATCGTCCACCCCGATGAAGAGGTTCTTCCAGATGAACCGCTTGGGGGAAAAGGGGCGGGGTATCCGCTTGAGCCGGAGGCTCGCCTGCTCGCGCGGCACCGGCCAGAGCTCGTCCAGCCGGCAGGAGTCGGGGAGCCGCTTCACCGGCTTGGAGTCCATGAGGATGAGCAGCGGCACGATCACCGTGCGGGACCAGTAGGAGACCTCGAGCAGGTTGAAGTACGACCAGCGGGGCAGCAGCATGATCTCTACGGGCATAGAGGGCACGCCGCGCCAGTCGTACTCCCCGAAGAGGGCGAGGAGAATCTTGGTAAAGACGTTGGCTTCGACGGGGCCGCCCCAGTCGCAGATGCGCGCCCGCGCCTGCTCCATCGCCGGATCGTCCACGCTCACTCCCGCCACCTTCATGGCGAAGTAGGCCTTGATGGTGGCCGAGATGTTCGGCGGCCCGCCCTCGTAGAGGCTCCAGCCGCCGTCGGGGAGCTGCCGCTCGCGGAGGTACTTCACCATCTTGGCTTCCCGGTCGCGATCCACCCGGTCCAGCATGTGACAGAGGAGCAGGTACTCGCTCGTGATCGTGCTGTCGGCCTCGAGCTCGCCCACCCAGTGCCCATCGGGCGCCTGCGCGGCGAGAAGAGCGGCCTGCGCCCTCTCGATGGCGGTATCGACCTCGGAGTGAACTATCGTCGCGGGTGTCACGCCCGATTCCGGAAGAAATGGGTGGCGCGCATCGCCCGATACTAGCACAGGCCACGAGGCCGGCACGCGCCCTGACGTTGAAAAGCGTTCCCGAGTTCGTTAAGGTCTCTGCCATGAGCGTTGATCCAGCCAGCTGGCTGAGCCTCCTGGCCGTGACCGTCGAGCAGCGGCTCTACGTTTTCGTTTTCCTCACCGTGTTCCTTTTCCTGGCCGGGCGCGACCTTGGTTGGCGGCACGCGGCGGGCTGGCTCGCCTGGGGATTCGCGGTGGCCTTCTCAGCCGAGTATGCGTCCACCCGCGTGGGCATTCCCTTCGGTCTCTACCACTACACGGGCACCACGGCGGGACGAGAGCTCTTCATCTCCAACGTGCCCTTCTTCGACCCGCTGTCCTTCCCATTTCTCGCCTACGCCTCTTATTGCCTCGCGCGCTGGGCGCTCGCCCGGGCGGAGGGATGGGCGCCCCTGGCGCTGGCCGGCGTTCTCATGATGCTGCTGGACGTCGTCATCGATCCGCTGGCCGTCCGCGGTGAGCGCTGGTTCCTCGGTCACGTCTTCTACTACGCGGAGGCGGGGGCCTATTTCGGCGTGCCCTTCTCGAACTTCGTGGGCTGGGCGCTCGTGGGCTCGGCCATCGTGGGCGGGTATCTCTGGGTGGCGAGGCGTCGAACCCGCCCGCCCCGTTCGCCGGTCGGGGGGATTGGCCTCTATTACGGTGTGCTGTGCTTCATGCTGGCCATGACCGGCCGGATAGAGGAGTGGAGGCTTCTCGGAGCCGGAATCCTCGTGCATGTGGCTGTAATTCTGGTACTGTATCGACTGCGGGCGCTGTCGACGGCCCGAGGTTGGGAGGCTCTCCACAGAGGGGCGGCAGGCCGGGCGGCCACCGCCGCAACAGACAAGAGAGGTGTTTGACGAGATGAGCGTACCCATCTCCCAGATGTATACGGTCGCGAGCTACGTGATCAAGCAGAAGCTCAGCGGCCGGAAGCGCTACCCCCTGGTCCTCATGCTCGAGCCGTTGTTTCGTTGCAATCTCGCCTGTGCCGGATGCGGCAAGATCCAGTACCCGGCGCAGATCCTCAAGAAGCACCTGACCGTCGAGCAGTGCGTGCGGGCCGTGGACGAGTGCGGCGCGCCCATCGTGAGCATCCCCGGGGGCGAGCCGCTCATGTACCCCGACATCGACAAGCTGGTCGTCGAGCTCGTCAAGCGGAAGAAGTACATCTACCTCTGCACCAATGCCATCCTGCTGAAGGAGAAGCTCCACCTCTTCTCGCCGTCCAAGTACCTCACGTTCAGCGTCCACATGGACGGGCTGCGCGAGGACCACGACGAGGCGGTGTGCCGCGACGGGGTGTTCGATGAGGCGGTGGAGGGGATCACGGCGGCCCTCCAGCGGGGATTCCGCGTCACCACCAACACCACGCTGTTCGATGGCGCCTCGCCCCTCCGGATGCGGCAGTTCTTCGACGAGATGATGAATCTGGGTGTCGAGGGCATGATGCTCTCCCCCGGCTACAGTTACTCCAAGGCGCCGGACCAGGATCACTTCCTGCGTCAGACGCGGACCAATCAGCTCTTCCGCGAGATGCTCTCGGAGAACAAGCGGCAGTGGAAGTTCAACCAGTCGCCGCTGTTCCTGCGCTTCCTCATGGGCAAGCAGGACTTCGAATGCACCCCGTGGGGGAACCCCACCTTTAATATGTTCGGCTGGCAGCGCCCCTGCTACCTCCTCCAGGAGGGATATGCCGCGACCTTCCAGGAGCTGATGGAGACGACGCGCTGGGAGAACTACGGCAAGAAGAGCGGCAACGAGAAGTGCCGCGACTGCATGGTCCACTGCGGCTACGAGGCCACGGCGGTGGACTACACCTTCAGCTCCGTGAAGGGCTTCGCGGAGACGGTGGCGGTCACCCTCACCGGCAAGCTCTAGGGGGGCGGTATGACGCTGGAAGGCTGGGTCCCCCAGATCAACGACTACATGTCGCTTCAGGAAGTAGTGGAGTTCGCCTTCGACTACCGGGGCAACACCACGGTGGTGAAGAATGACGGATCCGAGATCGTCGGCTACATCTTCAATCGCAACTCCGATGCGCCCGAGCCTTTCATCCAGCTCTTCGACGAGCGGGGGGACGGCCCGTTCAACATCCCCTACCGCGACATCGCCACCATCAAGTTCACCGGGAAGGACACGGCGGCTGGCAACAGCTGGAAAGCCTGGGTCGAGCGCAAGGAGAAGGAAAAGGCGCTCCGGGGCGCGGCGTCCGGTGCCGACCGGCTTGGTAGCGATCCTGGTTCTCACGGCGGTTGAGCTCGAGACTCGGGCCCTGGCCCGGGCGCTCTCCCTGCCGCCTCTGCCCTCCCTGCCGTTCCCGGCCTTTGGACATGGAGCGCTTCGCATCGCCCCCGTCGGCATCGGCGCCGGCCGCCTGAAGGAACGCTGGCCCACCCTCGTATCCCCTTCTGACAACCCTCTCGTCGTGTCCGCCGGGGTGTGTGGCGCTCTCGATCCCCGGCTCCACGTGGGCGACCTCGTGGTATGCGACAGCGTGATCGATGGAGCCGGCGCGCGCCTGTCCGTCACCGCGAGCGTGAGCCGGCGGGCCGCGGCCGCGAAGGGCGTCAATGCCTCCACGGGGGCCATGGTCTCTTCGAGCCAGGTCGTGACCACACCGGAGGCCAAGGCAGCGCTGCGCGCGAAGACAGGAGGAGTGGCGGTGGACATGGAATCCGCCGCCATCCTCGAAACGGCGGCCCGGCATGACTGCGCCTTCATGATCCTGCGCGGGGTGTCCGATGATGCCCGCGAGACGCTCCCCGAGGAGCTGATGGCCCTCATGGACGCCGACGGTCGTATCCGAGTTGAAAAGATGCTCGGTCTCGCCCGTCCGAAGGTTTTCGCCGCCGCCCTCCGGCTCAAGCGGGCGTCGCGGCGGGCCCTCGGCACCGTGGCGGATTCACTCGGGCGGCTGGCGGCCTAGGCGGCGTCGCCATGGATGCGCTCGTCACCGGCGGCACTGGATTCGTGGGCGCCAACCTCGTCCGGGAGCTTCTCTCGGACGGCCAAACGGTGCGTGTGCTCGCGCGGAAAGGGGGAGACCGCACCGCGCTCGAGGGCTGCGCGGTGGAGATCGCAGAGGGTGACCTGACGGATCCGGGCTCGCTCAAGGCGGCGGTGGCGGGCGTCCGGCGCGTCTACCACGTGGCGGCGGACTACCGGCTGTGGGCGCGCGACTCGCGTGAGCTCTATCGCGCGAACGTAGAGGGCACGCGCCACCTCCTGGAAGCGGCGGCCGAGGCGGGGGCGGAGCGCATCGTCTACACGTCCACCGTGGGCGCCCTCGGCATTCCCAAGGATGGCACGCCGGGGGACGAGACGAGCCCGGTGGGGCTCGAGGACATGGTGGGGCCATACAAGGCGTCCAAGTTTCTCGCCGAGCGCGTGGCCGAGGAATGGGCGGCGCGGGGCGCGCCGATCGTCATCGTCAATCCCTCGGCGCCTCTCGGGCCCTGGGACGTGAAGCCCACTCCGACCGGTCAGATGATCGTGGACTTCCTTCGCGGCAAGATGCTCGGTTCCATCGACACCGGCCTCAATATCGTCCATGTGCGCGACGTCGCCCGGGGACATATCCTCGCCGCCGACCGCGGACGGGTGGGGCAGAAATACATCCTGGGGAATCAGGACCTGTCACTCATCGACATCTTCCGAGGCCTCGCGCGGCTCACCGGCCTGCGTCCCCCGCGGTTCCGCGTGCCCTACCGAGTCGCCTGGTTCGCCGCCCTCTGCATGGAAGGCGCGGCGCGGGTGAGCGGCGGCACGCCCCAGGTGCCTCTGAACGCCGTGCGCATGGGACGCAAGCGGATGTACTTCAGCCCGGCGAAGGCGGTGCGCGAGCTCGGCCTGCCCCAGACACCCGCTGAAGAGGCCCTTCGCGACGCCGTCACCTGGTTCGTGGATCGCGGCTACGCCCCTCGTCCTGCCCGGGTCGCCTGATGGCCTTGAGCCCGACGCAGTTCGTCTCGAGGCTCACGCGCAAGAGCCGCTCCAACTTCTTCTATGCCTTCCTGTGCCTGCCCCGGCCTCAGCGCGAGGCCATCTACGCCGTGTATGCCTTCTGCCGCATCGTGGACGACGCGGTGGATATCGGCCACGACCGGGCCGCGCAGCGAAAGGAGCTCGAGCGCTGGCGGGCGGAGATCGTGCAGGTGTTCGAGGGCAGACCGGAGCATCCGGCGGCGCAGCGCCTGCAGGAGGCGGTGCGACTCTTCAAGATTCCCCGCGAGGCGCTCAACGAGATCATCGCGGGCGTGGAGATGGATCTCGACCGCTCGACCTACGAGACGTTCGAGGATCTCTATCCCTACTGCTACCGCGTCGCCTCCGCGGTGGGACTCTGCTGCATCGAGATCTTTGGCTATTCGGACCTGCGGGCCCGCGACTACGCAGTGAACCTCGGGGTGGCTCTCCAGCTGACCAATATCATGCGCGACGTGGAGCCCGACGCGCGGGCCGGACGCGTCTACCTGCCCCAGGAGGACCTCAAGCGCTTCGGAGTCACCGGAGACGATCTGGCGGCCGGGCACTATACCGCCGAGTTCGTCCGGCTCATGGAGCACGAGGCGGCGCGCGCGCGTGCCTACTACGAGCGCGCGTGGTCGGCCCTGCCCCGGTCCGATGCCCATACGCTCTTCGCGGCGGAGATCATGGGTCGGACCTATTTCGCCCTCCTGAGGCTCATGGAGCGCCGCCGCTTCCGTGTCTTCGGCGGGCGCATGCGCGTGCCCACGCCGAAGAAGCTGGCCATTGCTCTTCGCTGCTGGATCCGCTCGCGATGGGGAGAAAGACGGCCGCGGTCATGAAGGCTGGAGTCTATACGGAGGCGGGCACCCTCGAGCTTCAGGATTGGCCGGAGCCGACGGCCGGTGCGGGCGAGCTGCTCGTCCGCGTGCGCGGCTGCGGCCTCTGCGGCTCGGACATCCTGAAGGTGACGAGCCCGGCCACGAAGGCGCCCGCCGTCTTCGGCCACGAGGTGGTGGGGGACATCGCTCAGGTGGGCGCGGGCGTCGCCCGGTTCCGCGTGGGACAGCGCATCGTGGCTGCTCACCACGTGCCGTGCTTCGGCTGCCACTACTGCCGGCGCGGCAGCCCGTCGATGTGTCGCCACTTCAAGCGCATCAATCTCGACCCGGGCGGATTCGCCGAGCTGTGCCGCGTGCCCGCGCCCAACGTCGATCACGCGACCTTCGTGCTCCCCGAGGCCATGAGCGATGAGTCGGCGTCCTTCACCGAGCCGCTCGCCTGCTGCCTTCGTGCCGTCAAGCGCTGCCGGGTGGAGCGGGGCGACACCGTGATCGTGGTCGGGCTCGGCTCCATCGGCTGTCTGCTCATCCAGGCCTTCATGCTTTCTGGAGCCATCGTCTTCGCCACCGATCTGATGCCTGCGCGCCGCGCCCTCGGGCGCATGGCCGGCGCGCAGGTCTTCGATTCCGACGCCGAGCTCGATCGGGCGCTCGGCCACGTCACGGATGACCGCGGCGCCGACGTGGTCATGCTGACAGCGGGAGGCGCCGCCCTCCTGCCGTGGGCCGCCGCGCACGCTCGCGATGGCGGTCATCTCCACTATTTCGCGGGCGGTCGCGGAGAGAGTCTGCCTCTGACTCTCGCCGAGCTGTATCATCGCGAGCTGACGCTCTCGACCACATACTCGTCGTCGCCGGCGGAGCTGCGCGAAGCCTTCGATCTTCTGAGCCGCGGCAAGGTCAAGGTCGACGGCCTCATCACCCACAGGCTCCCCCTCGCCAAGCTCGCCCACGCCGTCCAGCTGATGCAAAAGCAGGAAGCGGTGAAGGTGTACATCACCCCATGACACGCTTCGACCGGCAGGCCGGCACTTTTGACCACAGCAACGCTGTCGCGCTCACGCTGGTTCCCTGTGTCTCGACCACGCGCGATGAGCAGGTGGTTAGCGCGACCGACCTGCTCACTAGCACAAACGCGATGGCGCTCCCGCGTCCGAGATGGGTGGCCAGCGTAATGGACCGCTCGACCAGCGCAAACGCTGTGGCGCGCCCGGCACGGGCGCGTACCCGCAAAAGTGGGGGAGTGCGGGGGCCATTTCGAGGCCCCCGCCCTTAAATGAAAGCCCAAGTCTTCTACGCCCCTGGCGATCTCCGCTTCGAGGACATCCCGGTGCCCGAGCCTGGAGAGGGCGAGATCGTGGTCAAGGTCGAGGCCGCCCTCACCTGCGGCACCGACGTCAAGGTGCTGCGCCGCGGGCATCCGGTGATGATCCCGCACGTGCCCACGGTGTTCGGCCACGAGCTCGCGGGCACGGTCGGGCGCGTGGGCCGGGGCGTCGCCGTCTTCAGGGAAGGGGACCGCGTGGTCGCAGCCAACTCCGCCCCCTGTGGCGCCTGCCGCTTCTGTCGCGGGGAGCGCGAGAATCTCTGCGAGGACCTGCTCTTCGTCAACGGCGCCTACGGTGAATACATCGCCCTTCCTTCCCGGCTCGTGGCGACCAATGTGGTTCGCCTCAGCGATTCGCTACCCGTGCGGCGCGCCGCCTTCGCCGAGCCGCTGGCCTGTGCCCTGCTCGGTATCGAGCGGGGACGCGTGGCGAAGGACATGACGGTGGCCGTCATCGGCCACGGTCCGCTGGGCTGTCTGCTCGCCCTCGTGGCCGCGCAGCGCGGAGCGCGGGTGATTCTCGTGGGCAAGCCGGGGTGGCGCCTGGACCACGTGAAAAGCCTCGGCATCGCGGAGTGCCTCGACGGGACAGCGTCGCCCGACCTGGCTGGACAGCTGCGCCAGAGCACGAGCGGCACCGGCGTCGACGTGGCGGTGGACGCTACCGGGCGACCGGAGGTGTGGGAGCAGGCCATGGCTGCTGTCGGCCGAGGGGGGACCGTGGTATTCTTTGGCGGTTGCGCGGCGGGTACCTCGGTCATGCTCGACACGCGGCGGGCCCACTACGAAGAATTGACGCTGGTGGGGGCTTTCCACCATACGCCGGCCTTGATCCGGCAGGCAGTTTCGTTGCTCGAGTCCGGCGGCGTGATGCCGGACGGGCTCCTGACCCACACCATGGGGCTGGGCCGGGTGCGCGAGGCGCTCGGGCTCATGGCCGAGGGCCGGGCGCTCAAGGTATTGATCGAGCCGTCTTTAGCCTGAGGAGACTATGGCGACCATCCCGTTGCAGGAGATCGTGCTGGCCGGACCCCGCGGCTTTTGCGCCGGCGTGGACCGCGCCATCGACATCGTCGAGCTGGCGCTCCAGGTATGCCCGCCGCCCGTCTACGTGCGGCGGGAGATCGTGCACAACCGTCACGTGGTCGAGGCCCTCCGCGCCAAGGGCGCGCACTTCGTGGATGAGCTCCACGAGGTGCCGGACGACGCCACGGTCATCTTCAGCGCGCACGGGGTGTCCCCCGCCGTGCGACACGAGGCGCAGCAGCGCGGCCTGCACGTCATCGACGCCACCTGTCCGCTCGTCACCAAGGTGCACCTCGAGGCCGTGCGCTACGCCCGCGAGGGCTATAGCATCGTGCTCGTCGGGCACGCCGACCACGACGAGGTAGTGGGTACCATGGGCGAAGCGCCGGAGCGGATGTTCCTCATCGCTCATCCCGAAGAGGTGGACCGGCTGGACATCCCCAACCCCGACAAGATCGCGTACCTGACCCAGACCACCCTGTCCGTCGACGACACCCGCGACTGCATCGAGGCGCTGCGGCGTCGCTTCCCCAAGATCGTGGGCCCGGCCAAGGACGACATCTGCTACGCGACGCAGAATCGCCAGGCCTCGGCGAAGACGGTGGCGGGCGAGGTCGACGTGTTGCTCGTCATCGGGGCCGCCAACAGCTCGAACGCCAACCGGCTCGTGGAGGTCTCGACGGTGATGGGCACACCTTCGTACCTGATCAACGACAAGAACGACATCCGGGCGGAGTGGCTCGAAGGCTCCAAGCGCGTGGGGGTGACGGCGGGCGCCTCCACACCGGAATTTCTCGTCACGGAGGTCGTGGAGGCGCTCCAGCGGGAGCGAGTGGCCGAGGTGCGGGAGGTGCACGTGGTCGAGGAGGACGTGCGCTTCGGGCTGCCCCGCGAGCTCGAGGACATCGCCCGCCGGACGGGGCGGACGCTGCCGCCGCGCAGTGGCGCCGCGGTGGGAGAGTAGCCATGCGTCTCGTCACGTTCCGGCGCGGACGGGGAGAGCCCAAGCCGGGGGCGGTGTGGAACGAGACGGTCCTCGATCTGAACGGGCTCGCCAAGGAGCTGGCCGTTCAGCGTGGCACCGTCCGGCGCGGACGGGGCGGCTTTCCGAGGAGCTTGCTCGAACTGATCCAGGGAGGTGAGGCCTCCCTCGCTCTCGCGCGAGACGCGTGGGAGCACGGCAAGGAGCTGGTGGGGCAGCAGGCCATCGAGGACCTGGCCAAGCGCAAGCTCGCGTATCCCCTCAAGCGTGTCCGGCTCCTCGCCCCCATTCCGCACCCCGCGCGCAACGTGTTCTGCCTCGGCCGCAACTACGCCGATCACGCGGCGGAGCGGGGGGCTGCGGTGCCCGAGCACCCCGTGTACTTCACCAAGCCGGGCACGGCGGTCGTGGGTCCTGGAGACGACGTCGTGCACCACGCAGTGACCAGCGAACTCGACTACGAGGTCGAGCTGACGGCGGTAATCGGCACGGGTGGCCGCGACATCAGCCGCGCCGACGCTCTCAAGCACGTCTTCGGCTACACCATCATCAACGACGTGACGGCCCGCGACCTCCAGAAGCGCCACACCCAGTGGTTCAAGGGTAAGTCGCTCGACACCTTCTGCCCCATGGGTCCCGTACTCCTCACTGCTGACGAGCTCCCCAACCCACAGGCCTTGAACATCGTCATGCGCGTGAACGGCCAGGTGCGGCAGTCGAGCAATACGAGCAAGATGATCTTTCCCGTCGACCAGTGCATCGAGGTGCTGTCGGTGGCCATGACCCTGCTCCCCGGCGACATCATCGCCACGGGCACCCCGGATGGCGTGGGCGCGGCCACCGGGAATTTCCTCAAGGCGGGGGACCGCATGGAAGCCGAGGTCGAGAAGATCGGCGTGCTGGCCAACAAGGTCGTCCGACCGTAGCCCGAACTCACGTCACCGGATAGGGGACCCCGCATGCGCACAGCAAAGGCGCTGGCCCTCGCCCTCACCCTCGTCCTCCTGCCCCTCGTCGCGGATGCCCAGCTGATGATCATCGGGAACGACGACAAGCTGGCCTTCGACAAGACGGGCAAGCAGATCCGTCGTCCCCCGGGCAAGGACTCGATCTCCATCGTGGACATCAGCAGCCCTGAGGCGCCGAAGATCGTGGCCAACCTGCCCTTGATGAACTCCATAGTGGGGCCGCCCACCAACCTCGCCATCACCCCCGATCAGAAGCTCGCCATCGTCGCGAACTCGGTGGACTGGCAGAAGGACGGCGACGACTGGAAGCAGGTGCCGGACAACAAGCTCTACGTCATCGATCTCACCACGAGTCCGCCCGTCCACATCGCCACCGTCGACGTGGGCAAGCAGCCCTCGGGCCTCAGCATCAACAAGGCGGGCAATCTCGCCCTCATCGCCAACCGCGCCGACAACTCGATCAGCGTGCTCGCCATCTCCGGCAAGGAGGTGAAGCTGATCGACACCGTTCCCATGGGCGAGCAGGTCGCCCACGTCGCCTTCACGCCCGACGGCAAGCGGGCCCTCGTGGCCAAGTTTCCCGGCCACAAGATCGCCGTGCTGAACGTGGACGGCCAGAAGGTGACCTATGACAAGTACGACATGACGGTCGGCCTCTGGCCCTACAACGTGGACGTGGTGCCCGACGGAAGCATCGCCCTCACCGCCGACAACGGTTTTGCCGGCGGCTCCGACGGCAACATCGATACGGTGAGCGTGATCGATCTCGAGGCGACCCCGCCGCGCGTTATCGATCGGGTAGTGGTGGGGGATGCCCCCGAGGGCCTCGCCATCAGCCCCAAGGGCAATCTTGCCGCGGTCGTGCTCCTCCGGGGCAGCAACCTGGCGTGGAATTCCTGGTACTACAATCGCAACGGCAGCGTGGTCATCCTCAAGATCGACGGCAAGAAGGTGACCAAGCTCGACGAAGTCGAAGTGCGCGGCCTGCCCGAGGGGATCGTGTGGAGCGCCGACGGCAAGTACCTCTACGTCGGCAACTTCATGGACAGCGACGTGTCCATCCTGAGGGTGGAGGACACCAAGAAGGGCGTGCGGGTCGTCAATACCGGCAAGTCGCTCAAGCTGCCGGGCCAGCCTGCATCGATGCGTGGCCGCAATCAGTAGCCTGGACCACGCGCTGCGTTGATCTCTCGGGGGCGCCGCCTCACCGCGGCGCCCTCGGTGTCTTCGTTGGTCTGGAACACTCCGTAACACTGTGGTAGCATCCCTCCCCACATCGCCCTTTCTCCGGCAGTCGACGTTTCCCTTCGCAGGGCGGGCACGGGGAGGCAAGCATGGCGACGGACATATCCAAGATCCGTAACGTCGGCTTCGCGGGTCACGGCGGAGTCGGCAAAACGTCCCTGGTGGAAGCCATCCTGTTCGCGGCGGGCGCCACGAATCGACTCGGCAAGGTGGACGACGGCACCACCACCACCGACTTCGATCCCGACGAGATCAAGCGCAAGATCTCGCTCGGCACGTCGGTCGCCTTCTGCGACTGGAAGGGATACCACTTCAATCTGATCGACACCCCCGGATACGGAGACTTCGTGGCCGACGCTCGCGCGGGGCTCCGCGTGGTCACGGCGGCCGTGGTGGTGGTGGACGCGGTAGCCGGGGTGCAGGTGCAGACGGAGAAGATCTGGAAGTACGCCAACGAGTACGGCCTGCCCCGGGCCATCGTCATCAACCGACTCGACCGGGAGCGCGCGGACTTCTACCGCGCCCTCGAATCGCTCCAGAAGCGCCTCAAGGGCCGGCTCTGCCCGATCCAGGTGCCCATGGGCACGGAAGCCGGCTTCAAGGGGGTGGTCGACCTCGTGACCATGAAGGCGCTCCTCACCGCGGATGGCAAGGTGAAGGAGTCCGATATTCCCGGCGACATCATGGACGACGTCAAAGCCTGGCGCGAGAAGCTCATGGAGGCGGTGGCGGAGACGGACGATGACCTGCTCGCCAAGTATCTCGAGGACGGCGGCATCGAGGAAGAGGAGATGCTGACCGCGCTCGGCAAGGCCATCAGCGCAGGCACTCTGGTGCCCGTGCTCGGCGCCGCCGCCACCAAGGGGATCGGCGTCCAGCCTCTCCTGGATCTCCTCGTCAAGGAGTTTCCGTCGCCCGCGGAGTCCGCGACCGTCGAGGGCACCGACCCGCGCACCAAGCAGGCGGCCACGCGCGCCGCGGATCCCAAGGCTCCCCTCACCGCCGTGGTGTTCAAGACCATCGCCGATCCGCACGTGGGCAAGCTCTCACTCTTCCGAGTCTACTCGGGCACCTTCAAGGCGGACAGCCAGGTCTTCAACGCGACGCGGGGGACGCGGGAGCGCATCGGGCACGTGGGCTGGCTGCAGGGCAAGACGCAGAAGCAGGTGGAGTCGCTGGGCCCCGGGGAGATCGGGGTGGTGGCCAAGCTCAAGGACACCCTCACCGGCGACACCCTCTGCGACGAGGCGAATCCCGTGGCGCTTCCCGGCATCGCCTTCCCCGAGCCCGCCATCTCCTTCGCCATCCAGCCTAAGACGCGGGGCGACGAAGACAAGATCTCCACCGCGCTCCACCGGATGACGGAAGAGGATCCCACCCTCCATCACCATTTCGATCCCGAGACCAAGCAGCTCCTCGTGTCCGGCATGGGGCAGCTCCACGTGGAGACGGTGGTGGAGCGCATGAAGCGCAAGTACAACGTGGACGTGAGCGTGCTCCCCCCGCGCATTCCCTACAAGGAAACGGTGAAGGGACGCTCGGAGGTGCAGGGCAAGTACAAGAAGCAGACGGGCGGCCGCGGGCAGTACGGCGACGTGTGGCTCAAGATCGAGCCCCTCCAGCGCGGAGGCGGCTTCGAGTTCGTGGACGACATCTTCGGGGGCGCGGTGCCGCGCAACTTCATCCCCTCCGTGGAGAAGGGCGTGCGCGAATGCATGAAGCGCGGCATCTTCGCCGGCTACCCGGTGGTCGATCTCAAGGTCACTCTCTACGACGGCTCCTACCACGACGTGGACTCCTCCGACATGGCCTTCCAGATCGCCGCGTCCATGGGTCTGCAGAAGGGATTCATCGAAGCCCATCCGATCCTCCTCGAGCCGGTCATGAACATCGAGGTCACCGCGCCCTCCGAGCACGCCGGTGACGTGATCGGCGACCTGAACGGCCGCCGCGGGCGCATCGTGGGGATGGAGCCCGAGGGCGAGGTGGTGTCGGTGCGCGCCCAGGCGCCCATGTCGGAAATGCTGACCTACGAGTCGTCGCTGCGCTCGATGACGGGCGGTCGCGGCGGATACTCCATGGAATTTTCCCATTACGAGGAGGTGCCCGCGCACCTCGCCGAGAAGGTCGTGGCCGCGGCAAAGGCGGAGAAAGAGAAGGCCCATTAGCCCGCTCGCGAGCTTCGTCTCTCACATCGAGTGCACTGTGTGCGGCCGGCGGCACGAAGCCGGCCGTCTCCTCACCGTCTGCGAAGGCTGCGGCCAGATGCTCGCCGTCCGGTACGATCTGGCGAAGGTCTCCGCCTCTCTCGCCAAGGACGATCTCCTCCTTCGCCCGCCCGGTATGTACCGCTTTCGCGAGCTCACGCCGCTCGCCCCGGGCGAGGAGCCGATCACCCTCGGCGAGGGCGGGACCCCGTTGCTCCCTCTGCCCCGGCTCGCGCAGCACCTGGGCCTCCGCCACCTCTGGGCCAAGGACGAGGGACAGAACCCCACCGGCTCGTTCAAGGCCCGAGGTCTCGGGATGGCGCTCACCAAGGCGCGCACCCTCGGCGTCAAGGGCCTCATGATCCCCTCGGCGGGAAACGCGGGAGGAGCCGCCGCCGTCTACGGCGCCCGCGGCGGCATTCCGGTGGCGGTGGTGGTGCCGCGGGGCACGCCGGAAGCGGCGGTGGCCGAGGCCATCATCGCGGGGGCGCATGTGTTCACGGTGGAGGGCTCCATCGCCACCGCGGGCAAGCTCATCGCCGGCATGTCGTCCGAGATCGGCTGGTTCGATCTGGCTACCCTCAAGGAGCCCTATCGTCTCGAGGGCAAAAAGACCATGGGCCTCGAGCTCGCCGAGCAGCTCGGCTGGGCGACGCCGGACATCCTCATGTACCCGACGGGCGGCGGCACGGGCCTCGTGGGGATCTGGAAAGCCTTCGAGGAGCTGGCGACCATGGGCTGGATCAAGAGCGGGCAGCCGCGCTTCATCGCCGTGCAGGCGGTGGGGTGCGCGCCCCTCGTCAAGGCCTGGGAGGACAAGGCCGAGACCACGTCGGTCTGGGACAATCCCGTCACCGACGCGCCGGGCCTGCGAGTGCCCGGTCCGTTCGCGGGGCGGCAGATGCTCAGGATCATGCGCGAGACGGGTGGACATCCGCACGCGGTGAGCGAGCTCGCCATCGTCGACGCGCAGAAGCTCCTCGCCAAGCTCGAGGGGATCTGGACGGGGCCAGAGGCGGCCGCGGCCCTCGCTGCCCTGTGCCAAATGAAAGAGGCGGGTGACGTGGAGACGGGCGCCCGCGTGGTTTTGATCCTGACCGGGGCGGGTATCAAGAATCCGCCCCCCGCGCTGCCCGCTCCGATCCATCTCGAAGGCGATGCCGCCCGCGTCCTCGACACGGTCCGCCGCGCGCTGGGGCGTTGACCGATCGATGGAGACGGCCCTTCTTTCCTTCGACGTCTTCGGCACCTTGATCGATACGCCGGCGGGCACGGCGGGGGTGTTCCGGTCGATCCTGATCGACGCGGGAGCGGGTCATGTCGACGCCGGCCCCTTCTGGGAGCACTGGGAAGCGCGCAACATCGCCCATTACCGCGAGCCGTACCGGTCCTACAAGGAGATCTGCGGGATCTCGCTCGAGGAGACCTTTCGTCATTTCTGCGTCCCCAACGGGGACGGCCGGCTCATCCAGCGGTACTTCGACGCCTTCTCGCGATTCGCGCTCTATCCGGACGTCGCGCCCACCCTGGAGGCCCTCGCGCCACGCCACCGTCTCGCCGTGGTGTCCAACATCGACGACGATCTCCTCGCCGCCACCCCCCTCGGACGCGAGTTCGACCTCGTGTGCACCGCCGAGAAAGCGCGCGGCTACAAGCCGGACGGGAGCCTCTTCCGCTATCTCATCGCGCGCGCCGGAGTCGGCCTGGAGAAGATTCTCCATTCCGGGCAATCGCAGTTCACGGACATGGTCGGCGGCAAACCGCTCGGCCTGACCATCGCGTGGATCAATCGGCGGGGGCTCAGCCTGCACCCGAGCGTGCCCCGCCCGGATTTCACCTTTCCCGGCCTCGCCCCGCTCGGGAATCTCCTGCTTGCTTAGTCTGAGTAGAGGCCAGGCCATATGACGAAGGTGACTCGCCGGGACTTCCTGCGGTCCGCGTCCATCGGGCTCGGCCTGGCCGGCGGGCTCGGCCTGGCCGGCTGCGCGAGCACGGTGAAAGGAGACATCGCTCCCAAGAGCGGGCGGCGGGTCGTGGTGATCGGCGGGGGATGGGGCGGGGCCACGGCCGCGCGATATGTGCGCATGACCGACCCGTCCATCGAGGTGGTGCTCCTCGAGCCCAACCGGGAATTCGTCTCCTGTCCCTTCAGCAATCTCGTGCTGAGCGGGCTCCGGTCCATCGAGAGCCTCACGCGCTCCTACGACGGCCTCCGCGGCCGCGGCGTGCGCATCATGAACGAGGCGGCCACCGCCATCGAGCCCGACACCAAGCGGGTGCGCATCGGCGACGGCTATCTCGCCTACGACCGGCTCGTCGTCTCGCCGGGCATCGACTTCCTGTGGGAGCAGGTCGAAGGGCTGCCCGCGGCCAAGGATACCGTGCTCCACGCGTGGAAGGCGGGGCCGCAGACCGTCGAGCTGGCGCGCCAGATCCAATCCATGGCGGACGGCGGCGTCTTCGTTCTCACCGTGCCGCCCGTCGCCTACCGCTGCCCGCCCGGCCCCTACGAGCGCATCTGCCAGGTCGCCTGGTACCTGAAGCAGAACAAGCCGAAGAGCAAGGTGATCGTACTCGACGCCAACCAGAACATCGTCTCGAAGACGGCCTTGTTCCGGACGGCCTGGCAGGCCTATCCGAACATCGACTACCGCGCCTCGAACAAGGTCATCGCGGTGGACACCTCGACCAAGGAAGTCCGCACCGAGTTCGACCGGGTCAAGTACGACGTCCTCAACCTCATCCCGCCCCAGCGCGCGGGGGCCATCGCCGTGCAGGCCGATCTCGTCGGCGCCGACAAGCGCTGGTGCGAGGTCGACCACGTCACCTACGAGTCGGTGAAGCAGAAGGACATTCATGTCGTGGGCGACGCGACCATCGGTCTCCCCGTGCCCAAGTCGGGCAACGTCGCCAATGCCATGGGCAAGGCGGCCGCCCTCAGCATCGTGAGCCTGCTCAACGGTCAGCCCGTGCCCCTCATGCCGCCGGGCAATACCTGCTACAGCTGGGTCAGCGACAAAGAGGCCATCGCGGTGGTCAATGCCTACAAGATCGAGAACAGCAAGGTCGTCCAGATCGAGCAGAAGCTCACCCCTGCCCAGAGCGTGTCCGTGGCCCAGCGTGCCGAAGGCTGGCGCCAGAGCATCTGGGCCGACGTGCTCTCCTAGCTGAGCATGGCCTCCATGACGACGGCACGCGCGCTCGCCCTCGCCGTCCTTTCCATCGTCGCCGGCTTCGCGCCGGCGCATGCCGCGGGGCCCCTGGACAATCCGGGCTTCGTCAAGGTGATCACCTGCTCGGCCTGTCACGGGCAGAACGGGAACAGCAAGTCGGACATGATGCCGATCATCGCGGGGCTCGATGCTGCGTACTTCAAGAAGCAGATCGAGAGCTACGCCACGGGCAAGCGCCCATCGCCCGAGATGGAGCCCTACGCCAAGGAGATCCAGTTTCTGGGGCTGGACGAGATCGCGGCGTTCTTCGCCGCGCAGAAGCGGGAGCCCACCCTCATCCGCGTGTCCCCCGACGCGGTGGCGAAGGGGAAGGTGGCGGCGGCCCCGTGCGCGATCTGCCACGGGAACGACGGCAAGGGAGATCCCGTGCGCCTGATTCCGAGCCTGGCCGGCCAGCCCCCGGGCTACCTCGCGCAGCAGATGCTCCTGTTCAAGCAGGACACGCGGGAGCCGGGCGATCCGCTCCTCGCGGCCAAGAAGGCGATCATGCGGGTCGTCCCCGACAACCAGTTCACCGAGCTGGCCGCCTACTACTCGAGCCTCCGCTAGCCCGAGAAGATCGCCGGGCCCTCCGCGATTCGTGGCAGAATCGCCCGGGAGGATCGCCCGACTCGTGCTCGAATGGCTCTGGCTGGTCCCCGCCGGGCTGCTGATCGGCTTGTACGGCACCATCATCGGCGCGGGGGGCGGCTTCATCCTCGTTCCCCTCCTCCTTCTCATCTATCCGCACGAAAGCCCCGACACCATCGCCAGCGTCTCCCTCGCCGTGGTCTTCTTCAACGCCCTCTCGGGTACCCTCGCCTATGCGCGGCTCAAGCGCGTGGACTATGGCTCGGGCCTCCTCCTCTCCGTCGCCACCATTCCCGGAGCCATCCTCGGCGCGCTCACCACCGGCCACATCGCCCGCCGGCCCTTCGATTTCATGGTCGGAGTGCTCCTCGTCGGCATCTCCGGCTTCCTCATGATGAAGCCCGTCAACGAAGCGGGTGAGTACCAGGGGCGCTTCCGTTTCGTCCGGCGCATGGTCGACCGGACGGGGACGGTCCACGTCTGGAGCTACAACTTCGTCCTCGCCCTCATCCTGAGCGTCTTCATCGGCTTCCTCTCGAGCCTGCTCGGGATCGGGGGCGGATTCATCCACGTGCCCGTCATGATCAATCTCCTGAACTTTCCCGTGCACGTGGCCGCCGCCACCTCGCACTTCACCCTCACCGTGATGTCCTTCGTGGGCTCCACCGTTCACCTCATCACGGGCACCCTGGCGGGCACCGCCCATCGCGTCGTGCCGCTGGCCCTCGGCGTCATCGTGGGAGCCCAGGTGGGCGCCCGGCTCGCCCAGCGCATGCACGGCGCCTGGATCGTCCGCGCTCTCGTGCTCGCCCTCGCCTTCGTGGGCCTACGCCTCATCATCAAAGCGCTATAGCCCGGACCCGAACCGGGCTATCATCGGAACCCGCATGCGCCACGGACTCGTGATCGACCCGCCCTTCGCGCTGAGCCGGGCCGCGTCCGGCGAGGCGAAGGCCCAGTTGATACGTGCTGAGCCGGGCCGCGTCCGGCGAAACGAGAAGGCCTGATCCGGATGCGCTACGGATTCGTCATCGATCAGCGCAAGTGCATCGGCTGCCACGCCTGCACCGTCGCCTGCAAGGAAGAGAACCAGGTCCCGCTCGGCGTGAACCGCACCTGGGTCAAGTACATCGAGAAGGGCACCTTCCCCGACACCCGGCGCTACTTCTCCGTCATGCGGTGCAACCATTGCGACAATGCCCCCTGCGTCACCATTTGCCCGACGGTGGCCCTGTACCGGCGCCCCGACGGCATCGTGGACTTCGACGGCGACCGCTGCATCGGCTGCAAGTCGTGCATGCAGGCCTGCCCCTACGACGCGCTCTACATCGACCCAGAGACGCAGACGGCGGCCAAATGCCACTACTGCGCCCATCGCGTCGAGGTGGGGCTCGAGCCGGCTTGTGTCATCGTGTGTCCGGTGCAGGCCATCGTGCCGGGCGATCTCGACGACCCGGGCTCCAAGATCGCGCGACTTGTGGCGGGGCAGCAGACGGCGGTGAGAAAGCCGGAGCAGGGGACACAGCCCATGCTCTTCTATCTCGGCGCCGACGAGGCCTCCCTCACCCCCGCCATGCAGGAGCGGGGCAGCGGATACCTCTTCGCCGAGGGGAGCGAGATCCCCGTGCCGGGCCGCTCCAACGTGGCCCGGGCCACCCCTGCCGTCGGCCATGACGGCATCGATCTCCTGCGCATGGCGCGCACCGTCTACGACGTCGCGCATCCCGAGCGGCCGTGGGGCGGGAAGGTCTCGGGCTATCTCTGGACCAAGTCGATCGCCGCGGGCTCCCTCCTCGTGGCCGCCCTCGCCACCATCGGCGGGCTGTCGGCCGCGGGGGCGGTGGCCGCGCTCGCCGCGCCCGTGATCAGCCTGGTCTTTCTCGCCCTCACCACCGCGCTGCTCATCCTCGACCTCAAGCGGCCGGAGCGCTTCCTCTATCTCCTCTTCAAGCCGAACTGGCGCTCGTGGCTGGTGTGGGGGGGCTTCATCCTGATGGCCCACGGCCTCCTCGCCGCGCTGTGGCTCGTCACGGGGTGGAAGCAGGACCTGGGCGCCCTCTCCCTGCTCGCCTGGCCCATGGTGCTCGTGACGGCGGCCTCGGCGGGCTATAGCGCTTTCCTCTTCGGGCAGGCCGAGGGGCGCGACTTCTGGCAGAGCCCCCTCGTGCTCCCGCACCTGCTCCTCGCCGCGGTGACCGCGGGGTGCGCGAGCCTTCTCCTCGCTGCGATATTCTTTGCCGGCGATCCGCGAGTGGCCCAAGGCTTGGCGTGGGCCCTCGGGCTCTTGCTGCTGGCGAGCCTCCTCGTGCTCCTCGCGGAGACGATGACCACCCACGCCAGCCACGACGCGGCCCGCGCCGCGCGATTGATCACGCGCGGGCCCTATCGTTTCCGCTTCTGGCTGGGGGTGGTGGTGACGGGCACCGTCCTGCCCTTCGTGCTCCTCATGAGCCCGGTCTATCCGTGGGCGCCCACCGCGGCCGCTCTTCTCGCTCTGGGCGGCTTGTGGCTCTGGGAAGATCTCTGGGTGCGCGCCGGCCAGGCGTTGCCCCTGTCATGACCGACCAGACCGCCGAGCCGCTTCACCCGCACGCGCGCGATCTCGACCCGCCCGCGACCGGCCTCAATCGCTATCCCGCCGTGGAGCGCTGGGCGGACTGGGAGGAATACGATTCCAAGGCGTGGCCGAAGCGCGTGCCCCGGCGCTACTCGCTCATCCCCACCATCTGCTTCAACTGCGAGGCGGCCTGCGGGCTCCTCGCCTACGTGGACAAGCAGACCCTCAAGATCCAGAAGTTCGAGGGCAATCCCGAGCATCCGGGCAGCCGCGGCCGCAACTGCGCCAAGGGCCCCGCCACCCTCAACCAGGTGCAGGATCCCGAGCGGATCCTCTATCCGCTCAAGCGGGTGGGCAAGCGCGGGGAAGGCAAGTGGGAGCGCGTGACGTGGGACGAGGTGCTCGACGACATCGCGGGACGCATCCGCTCCGCGCTCGTGGAGGGCAGGCAGAAGGAGATCATGTATCACCTCGGCCGCCCCGGGCACGAGCTCGTGTATCTCCAGCGGGTGTTCCACGCCTGGGGCATCGACGGCCACAACAGCCACACCAATGTCTGCTCCGCCTCCGCCCGCGCCGGCTACGCGTTCTGGCACGGCTTCGACCGTCCCTCTCCTGATCACGGCCGCGCGCGCTTCATCCTCCTCCTCTCCTCTCACCTCGAGGCAGGACACTACTTCAATCCCCATGCCCAGCGAATCATCGAAGGCAAGATGGCGGGGGCCAAGGTGTGCGTGGTGGACACGCGCCTGAGCAACACCGCCTCCATGGCGGACTACTGGCTGTCGCCGTGGCCGGGGACGGAGGCCGCGCTTCTCCTCGCCTTCGCTCACGTGCTGCTGCGCGAGGGCACGTGGGATCGCGAGTTCGTCCGCCGGTGGGTGAACTGGGAGGAATACCTGATTCACGAGCGGCCGGGCGTGCCCGTGAGCTTCGACGAGTTCGTGCGCGCGCTCGGCGAGATCTACGCGGAGTACACCCCGGCCTTCGCGGAGAAGGAGACGGGGGTGCCCGCCGCCCGCATCGAGGAAGTGGCGCGCGAGATCGGGCGCGCGGGTGGAGCCCTGTCGAGCCATGTCTGGCGCAACGCCGCCGCGGGCAATCTCTTCGGCTGGGAGGTCGCGCGCGCCCTCGAGCTGGTCGTCGTGCTGATGGGAGCGGTGGCCGTCCCCGGCGGCACCGCGCCCAGCGCGTGGAACAAGGCGGTGCCCGCCCCGCCCATGATGCCGCCGCCCGCCAAGGTGTGGAGCGAGCTCCTTCTCCCCCGCGAGTATCCGCTGGCCTTCTTCGAGATGAGCTTCCTCCTGCCCCATTTCCTGAGGGAAGGCCGGGGCAAGCTCGCCATGTACTTCACCCGCGTCTACAACCCGGTGTGGACCAACCCCGACGGCATGTCGTGGATCGAGATGCTGACGGACGAGTCCAAGGTGGAGCGGCACGCCTGCCTCACCCCCATCTGGAGCGAGACGGCCTGGTTTTCCGACTATGTGCTGCCCATGGGGCATGCCTCCGAGCGCCACGACCTCATGAGCCAGGAGACGCATGCCGCGCGGTGGATCGGCTTCCGCCAGCCCGTGCTGAGGGTGGCCCTCGAGCGCCAGGGTCGGACCTTCGACTTCACGTGGCAGGCCCACGAGGCGGCGGGGCTGGGGCAGGTGTGGGAAGAAGACGAGATGTGGATCGAGCTCTCGTGGCGAATCGATCCCGACGGCGCGCTGGGCATTCGCAAGTACTTCGAATCGCCCTATCGCCCCGGGGAGAAGCTGCGCATCGAAGAGCTCTACCGCTGGATCTTCGAGCACAGTGTGCCCGGGCTGCCCGAGGCCGCCGCGCGGCGAAACCTCACTCCTCTCGAGTACATGCGCACCTACGGGGCATTCCTGGTCGAGGATCAGGTCTATCGCACCCATGAGACCCCGCTCTCTGTCAAGGAGCGCGAGGGCGTCGCGGTGGATCCTGTCACACGGGTGGCCGCGAAGAGCGGCGCGCCGGTCGGGGTGGAGGTGGACGGCGAGGTGCGAACGGGCTTCCCGACGCCCTCCCGGAAGCTCGAGTTCTACTCGAAGACGCTCAAGGACTGGAAGTGGCCCGAACACGCCGTGCCGACCTACGGGCGCAGCCATGTGCACTGGTCCGCCATCGATCGAGCGAAGGGAGAGATGCTCCTGCTCCCCACGTTCAGGCTGCCCACCCTCATCCATTCGCGCTCGGGCAATGCCAAGTGGCTCTACGAGATCTCCCACAAGAACCCGCTCTGGCTCCACCCCGAGGACGCGGGACGGCTCGGAGTGACCACGGGTGACCTGCTCAGGGTGGAGACGGAGATCGGGCACTTCGTTGACAAGGTGTGGGTTACCGAATCGATCAGGCCTGGCGTGGTCGCCTGCTCGCATCACCTCGGCCGGTGGCGGCTCCAGGAGGAGATGGGTGGCGAGCGGTGGTCCACCGCCCTCGTGGACCTCCAGCACCTCGAGGATGGGCGGTGGCGCCTTCGGCTCGTTCATGGAGTCAGGCCCTTCGCGAGCGACGATCCGGATTCCGAGCGCGTCTGGTGGGAAGACCCCGGTGTCCACCAGAACCTGACCTTTCCCGTCCACCCCGACCCGGTGAGCGGTCAGCATTGCTGGCATCAGAAGGTGCGCATGGTCCGCCCTGAGGCGGGCGACCGCTACGGCGACGTCGTGGTCGACACCAACCGGTCACATCAGGTCTACCGCGAGTGGCTCGCCATGACCCGGCCCGCCCCCGGACCCGGCGCGCTCAGGCGCCCTCTCTGGCTGCCGCGTGCCTTCAAGCCGGACAATTCGACCTACCAACTCGATCCCTGACGCTTGGCCAACTCGATCCCTCACGCTTGGCCTCCGTCCCGAGGCGCGGCATGATGGAGTCATGCCGGAGCGAAACCTGACCAGACGAGAGGTGCTCGCCGCGGCGGCTGCGGCCGGGGTGGCTTCCGCTTGGCTTCCCCACGCGGCGGTCGCCCAGGGCTCGCTCGCCAGCCTCGCTCCCGAGGAGCCCGTCGACAAGACATTGCAGCGGCTCTTCGGGGGCAGACCCATCCGGGACGGCGCGCCCCTGATCAATCTCGAGCTCCCCCTGATCGCCGAGGATGGCGGCAACGTGGTGATGTCGATCGAGGTGAAGTCGCCCATGACGCCGCAGAGCTACGTCAAGGCCATCTACGTTCTCTCCGACAAGAACCCGCGCCCGCTCAACGCCAAGTTCATCTTCACTCCGGGCTCGGGCCAGGCCTACGTCGCCACCAGCCTCCGCTTGGCCGACACCGGCGATGTGCGCGCGGTGGCCGAGATGCAGGACGGCGCGCTGTTCATGGTGAAGCGGGCGGTGCGGGTGGTCGTGGCGGGGTGCGCGGTGTGAGCGCGCTCGGCGAGGTAAAGATCCGGGTGCCCGCCTCGGTCGCGCGTGGGTCAATCGCGCGCGCCCGGGCTCTGGTCATCCACCCCAACGAGCGCGTCGAGCGGAAAGACGGGAAGCCGGTGGACAGGAACTACCGCTTCGTCAACCGCGTGGTCGTGAGCTACGCCGGCCGCGACATCGCGGAGTTCGAGACCTCGACGTCGATCGGGGAGAATCCGTCCTTCGGCTTCGCCTTCCGGGCGAACGAGCCCGGCACCCTCAAGGTGACCTTCTTCGACACGCACGGCGGCCGGTTCGAGGCGGCCGCCGAGGTCAAGGTCGGGTGACCCCGCCGGCGATTCGCCACGGCCCTGTCGCTGCTGCTTCTTGCCGGGTCGCTCGGCCCGCTCCCGCGGCCGGCGGCCGCCCAGGCCAAGGGAAAGACGGAACACTCATCGACTACCTCCTGAAGGCGCCCGCTCGCTGACCGTCGTCTCGCGCGTTGCGTCCGGTCCCGGCCCGGGGCTATAGTCTCGCCGGAGCGCACCATAGACATCCTCGAGACAGACCTCCTGATCCTGGGCGCGGGCGGCGCCGGGCTGTGCGCGGCCCTCCACGCCGCCGACCGCGCGCCTCATCTCTCGGTCACCGTGGTGGTCAAGGGCCTGCTCGGCCGCGCCGGCTGCACGCGCATGGTTCAGGGCGGCTACAACGCCGTGCTCGCCTCCCCCGATTCCGTCGACGCCCACTTTCTCGACACGCTGGCGGGCGGGGGATGGATCAACGACCAGGAGCTGGTGTGGTCGCTCGTGACCGAAGCCCCGGGCCGGGTGCTGGAGCTGGAGAGCCGCTACGGCTGCTTCTTCGACCGCCATCCCGACGGGCGAATCCACCAGAAGCCCTTCGCGGGCCAGACCCACGACCGCACCATTCACAAGGGCGATCTCACGGGCATCGAGATCATGAACCGCCTGACCGAGCAGGTGTGGACGCGTCCTTCCATCAGGGCGCTCGAGGAGCACCGGGCGGTGGAGCTCTTGCTGGACGGGGCGGGGCGCGTGGGGGGAGCGCTCGTTCTCGACGTCCGGCGCGGCGGATTCATGGTGGTGCGGAGCCGGGCCACCCTGCTCGCCATGGGCGGCGGCCCGACCATGTACAAGGTCATCGCCTGCTCCGCCGACAAGGCGGCCGACGGCATCGCCCTCGCCCTGCATGCGGGCGCACCCCTGAAGGACATGGAGATGGTGCAGTTCCATCCCACCGGCCTCGTGGTGCCCAACTCGCTCATGACAGGCGCGCTCCTCGAGGAAGGACTGCGCGGCGCCGGGGGCAAGCTGCTCAACGGCGCGGGAGCGCGCTTCATGACCCAGTACGATCCCGAGCGCATGGAGCGCTCCACGCGCGACCTGGTGGCCCGCGCCTGCTTCACCGAGGTGCAGGAGGGGCGGGGGAGCCCCAACGGCGGGGTGTGGATCGACGTGTCCCATCTCGGCGCGAAAACGGTGGAGACGAGCTTCCGCGGCATGGTCCGTCGCTGCCGGGACTTCGGCCGCGATCTGGCCCGCGAACCCGTGGAAGTAGGGCCGACCGCTCACTTCATGATGGGCGGGGTGGTGATTGATCCCTCGTGCCGGACGGCCGTGGAGGGTCTCTTCGTCGCGGGGGAGGAC
>DASYQB010000295.1:0-23480 GCA_036005985.1 Candidatus Methylomirabilota bacterium
GTGCGTGGGCTCGTCCGGGAAATCACCGCCGCGGAGCGCCCGCTGTCTCGACCAGCGTAGCGGTGGCCCCCGGCCGGCGGCTCCCGCGCTGGCTCGCGCCGGGTGACTGGAACGCGTTCTTCGGGCTCGCCCTCGACAACCTGACCCAGCTCGTCATTCTCTCTGGCCTTCTCATCGGCGTTTTCAAGTTCCCCGCCGATCTCGTGCTCGGTCGCATGGTGCCCGGCACCGCGGCGGGGGTGATGATCGGCGATCTCGTCTACACGGCGCTCGCCGTCCGGCTCATGCGGCGGACCGGGCGCGATGACGTGACGGCCATGCCGTTCGGCATCGACACGCCGTCACTGTTCGGCCTCGTCTTCGGAGTGCTGGGCCCGGCCATGCTCCTCACCGGCGATCCGGTTCTCGCCTGGAAGATCGGCATGGGCGTCACCGTGGCCATGGGTGGGCTCAAGCTCGTCCTCGCCTTCGGAGGCGACTGGGTCCGCCGCCTCGTGCCCCGCGCGGCGCTCCTCGGGTCCATCGCCGGCGTGGCCGCCCTGCTCATCGCGTTCCTGCCTTCCCTCAAGGTCTTCGCGGATCCTCTGGTCGGCATCACCTCGCTCACCATCGTGCTCGTCGCCCTCGTCGGCCGGGTGAGGTTGCCCGGGGGCCTGCCGGGCGCCTTCGTGGCGGTGGTGGCGGGAGCGGCGGTCTACTGGATTCGCGCCGCGACGGGAGCCGGACCGGCGCCGCTCGGCGCCCATCCCGTCGCGCTCTCCCTGGCCATTCCGTGGCCGACCGTCGCCTGGGTCCCGGTGTTCGGCGAGACGCTACCTTACCTGTCACTCGCCGCGCCCTTCGCGCTGGCCACCGTGATCGGCGGCATCGACAATACCGAGTCCGCCATCGCTGCCGGTGACGAGTACCGAGCCCGCGATATTCTCCTCACGGAGGCGCTGGCTACCATGGCCGCGGGAGTGTGCGGGGGCGTGATACAGAACACGCCCTATGTCGGGCATCCCGCCTACAAAGCCATGGGCGCCCGGGCCGGGTACACGCTGGCCACCGCCCTCGTCATCGGCGTGGGCGCCGCCACCGGCGCGATCTCGGTGCTCGTGGCCGTGTTGCCCGAGGCGGCCGTCGCTCCCATCCTCATCTTCATCGGCCTCGAGATCACCGCCCAGGCCTTCACCGCCTCGCCGGCCCGCCATGCCCCGGCTATCGCCATCTCCTTCATCCCCGCGGTGGCCGCTCTCGTGCTCATCGAGCTGAACCAGTTCCTCGCCGCGGCGGGACGACAGGTGACCGATCTTTCCGCCGCCGGTCAGGCCGCCTTCGGCAGCCTGCTCCTGCTCGGCAACGGCTTCGTGGTCACCGCGCTCCTCTGGGGATGGGCGCTGGTGTCCATCATCGACGGGTTGCTGAGGCGTGCCGCCGCCGTGTTCGGAGCCTGCGCGGTCGCCACGCTTTTCGGCCTCATCCACTCTCCACTGGCCACCGGCGCGCTCTCCTGGCCGTGGGAGCAGGGGCAGGGGGAGCCCGTGGCTCTCGCGGCGTCCTACGCGGTGGGGGTGGGCCTCTTGCTGCTGCTCGACCGAGTGCGCGAGACCTAGAGTCGAAGGAGGTCGAGCATCTCCGCGTTGCTCTTGTACTTGAGCTCTTCCACGCCGGCCTCGGCGGCGCGGGAGCGCTCGGCCTCTTCGATCCGCCGCACGTCTTCGTAGGTCACGGGCGTGGCTCCGGCCTTTTTGAGGAGCGCCATGACTTCAGCAGTGAGCCGATCGGCGTCTGCGGCCGGCCGCTTGGGCTTGCTCGCGAGGTATTCCACCACGCGCTTGATGCCTGTCTCGGCGTCGAGCCGGGCTCGCCCTACCACGCCGTCACTGGCCCGGCGCGACCATCCCACCACGAAGACTCCGGGGAGTGGACGCTGGCTCTCGGGATCCCAGACCTCGTAGGCCGCGCCCGGATCCTCCTGGGCGTTCGGCGCGGTGACATAGAGGCCGTCCTTGTAGGGCAGGCCGAAGCGCTCGTCCACCCGGTCGCCCACCGCGAACACCACGGTGTCGCAGGGGACGCGGGAGATCTCGCCGGTGCCCACGGCGTTGATCCGGTCGCCCTTGCGCTCGAGCCGCGTCTCCTCGACGTCGAGACCGACCACGCGACCGTTTTCCGCCACCACTCGCTTGGGGGAGGCGAGGAAGCGGAAGCGCAGACGGGCGCGCGTGCGCTCGGCGGGCTCGGGCCGCGCGGCCAACGCTTTGATCAGCTCGTCGGGATTCTGCCCCACCGCTTCGAGGCGGGGCCGAATCCGCTCCAGCTCCTGCCGGTAGAGCTCGCGATCGAAGGCGTCCTCCACGTCCTCGAACTCCTTGTCCTCGTACGCCTTCTCGAACGGGCCGCGGCGGGCGATGGCGATGATCTCGTCGCCGTCGCAGTAGTGCGCGCAGTAGTTGGCGATGTCGACCATCACGTTGCCGACCCCCACGATGGCGACCCGGCGCCCCATGGGGAACTCACGCTCCGCAAACGGCGGGAGGCGGTTGTAATGGTAGACGAGGTCCTTGGCATGATAGACGCCGGGGAGCCGCTCGCCCTCGACGCCGAGATATTTCGTGCCCTGGGCTCCGTGGGCGAACACCAGCGCGTCGAAGCCCAGCTTCAGGAGCTGCTCGACGGTGAGGGGGCCGTCGGGGCCGACGGGCACGTTGCCCAGGTAGGTGATGCGGGGGTCGCTGAGGATCTTGTGGAACTGGCGCCGCAGGCCGCCTTTCATCTTGTACTTGTCGAGGAAGATGCCGTACTCCGCCAGGCCTCCCGGCTTGATGTCGCGATTGAGGAGCAAGACGCGAGACCCGGCATTGGCGAGGGCGCGGGTGGCGAAGAGTCCGGCCGGACCCGCCCCGATCACTGCGACCACGTGGACCTGGTCGTCCGCCATGGCTCGGCACGATAGCATATGAGTCTGCGCTCGCGAATGCGGGATTCGGCTTGACCGTCTCACCGGCATGGTGCTACACGCTAGGGGACATGGTGAGCCTCCCGGCAGAAGAATCTCGGATCCACAGATGCCCGAACGTCCCACCCAAGATGCTTGAAGGGCGCGGAGGGAAAGATATGAAAGTGCGGCTGACGCAGGCCTGGATAGCGCTGGCCCTGGGCGCGGTGGTGGCACTTGGTTGCGCGGTATCCGTCCAGGCTCAGGCTCCTTGGGAGGCTCCGGCCGCCGAGAAGGCCAAGAAGAATCCCGTGCCGTCCGACGCCAAGACGGTGGAGCAGGGAAAGAAGGTGGCCCAGATCAACTGCGCCAGCTGCCATGGCCCAATGGGCAAGGGAGATGGGGTGGCGTCAGCGGGACTCAGTCCCAAGCCGGCGGACTGGACGTCCAAGAAGGTGCAGGTCGAATCCGATGGCGAGATCTTCTGGAAGATCAGCACGGGCCGGGGTGCCATGCCCTCCTGGAAGCATCTGCCCGAGACCGAGCGATGGGCGCTCGTTCGCTACATCCGCTCGCTCGACGGCAAGTAGGGTCGCGTCGATCGCGGGCTGACCGTTCTCCCTGCCTCCTCGGCGGCCTGCCCATGGCGGCCGATTGGTCGCCCGGGGCTCGTCAGGCCCCAGGATCTGGCGCGAGCGAGGGTGCTCTTGGGGAAGGCACCCCTGTGAGATACTGGTTGAAAGATGATCCCTGTGCGACTCCCCGCACTGACCACCTCTCTCCCCATGCAACGAGGCACGAGCTATGGACGGTCCACCGTCCTCGCTCGTCGCGCTCGCTCGGAAAAACATGGCCAATAGGTCCGGGCAGTGGAAGCTTCCAGACCCCATCAATCCGTCCACGGGCTGGAATCCGCGCTCCACGAAATGGGCATGGCTCGAGTTCGTCATGCCGCTCTTCGCGGTCGCCCTCCTCGTCGTTTTTTTCAAGCCGGAGTACGTGCCGCGTGTCTTTCTCGAAACCGCGACGTCGCCCGCGGCATGGGTCGCCTGGACCCTGCTCGGCGCGGTGGGCGGGGTGCTGACCTTTTCCGGCCTCCTCGTGGCGTTCTTCCTCCTCTATTCTCCCGTCTACCTCGCGGGCAAGCTGCCCGCCCTCACGGGAAAGGGGGGATGGACGGACAGCCGAGAGATCCGCTTCTACGGACTCTGCCTCTTCGTGCTCCTCGCCCTTGTCGGGCTGCTCTTCTTCGACTGGCAATGGTTCGTGGCCGCGTTTCTCATCGTGACCGGCTTCGCTCCGGTCCTGTGGCGGGCTCTGGTGTGAGCCCGTTGGGTTGACAGGCCCCGGCACGCTGACTATTCTTGGGCAGGATATGGATGAAATCGCGGTCCTGGTGCTGAACTATACGTATGAGCCACTGCATTTCACCAACGCCAGGCGCGCGGTGACATTGCTGCTCGCGGGCAAGGCGGAGAGCGTCGAGTCCTCCCCTCGCGTGGTGCGCTCGCCCTCCCGGGTGTTCCCGCTGCCCTCGGTGATCCGGCTCGCCGTCTACATCCGCAAGCCCTTCCTCGAGCGCGTGGCGTTCAACAAGAAGAACATCCTGCGCCGGGACGGCTATACCTGCCAGTACTGCAGCCGGCGCGGGGAGAAGCTCACCGTGGACCACGTCATGCCCCGCTCGCGCGGGGGCCAGACCACGTGGACCAACGTGGTAGCCGCCTGTCTTCGCTGCAACCTCTTCAAGGGCAACCGGACGGTGGAGGAAGCGCGTCTCCGGCTCATTCGTGAGCCGGTGCACCCGCAGTTCCTCTTCTCCGTCCACCTGATGCGCCACCCTCACGCGACGAGCTTCCTCGACTCGTGGCGGAAGTATCTCGTCGCGGTCCCCACCACCCCCTGAGCCAGTCGTTTCGGCTGTCTTCTGACTTCGAGCCGGCGGGCGACCAGCCGCGGGCCATCGAGCGCCTGACCGAGCTTCTCGCGGAAGGGCAACCGCACACCGTGCTCCTCGGCATCACGGGGAGCGGCAAGACCTTCTCCCTGGCCAACGTGATCACCCGGCTGGGCCGGCCCGCCCTCGTGATCTCCCCCAACAAGACGCTGGCCGCCCAGCTCTTCGGCGAGTTCAAGTCGTTCTTCCCCGGCGACGCCGTGGAGTACTTCGTCTCCTACTACGACTACTATCAGCCGGAAGCGTATATCCCGCAGTCGGACACCTATATCGAGAAGGACGCCCTGGTCAACGACGAGATCGACCGCATGCGGCACTCGGCCACCACCTCGCTCTTCGAGCGGCGTGACATCGTGGTGGTGGCCTCCGTCTCCTGCATCTACGGCATCGGGGCGCCCGAGACCTACCAGGGCATGCACGTGGGGCTGGAGACGGGCCAGACCATCGAGCGCGACACCCTGATCCGCAGCCTGGTCGCCGTGCAGTACGAGCGCAACGACGTCGACTTCCGGCGGGGGACCTTTCGCGTCCGAGGCGACGTGGTGGAGATCTTTCCCGCGGCGGCGGAGACGGAGGCCCTTCGCGTGGAGCTGTGGGGGGACACCGTGGAGAAGCTGTCCACCCTCGATCCGCTGCGCGGGGTGACCACGGGCTCGGTGCCGAGCGCGAGAATCTATCCGGCCAGCCATTACGTGACTCCCGCCGATCAGCTCGAGCGCGCGGTGGCGGGGGTGATGGACGAGCTGGGGGAGCGGTTGCGCTTTCTCAAGGGCAAGAACCGGCTCCTCGAGGCCCAGCGCCTCGAGCAGCGGACGCTCTTCGACATGGAGATGCTCCGCGAGATCGGCTACTGCCACGGAGTCGAGAACTACTCGCGTCATCTCTCGGGTCGGAAGCCGGGCCAGAATCCGCCCACCCTCATGGACTATCTGCCCAAGGATGCCATCGTCATCATCGACGAGTCCCACGTGACGGTGCCCCAGATCCGCGGCATGTATCCCGGCGACCGCTCCCGCAAGGAGGCGCTGGTGGAGTACGGCTTCCGGCTTCCCTCCGCCTTCGACAATCGCCCGCTGACCTTCCAGGAGTTCTCGGCCATGGTGCCGCAGACGCTTTACGTCTCGGCCACGCCCGGGGCCTACGAGCTGGGCCTGGCCGGCGGCCAGCGCGAGGCGCCGGGGAAGTCCTGGCAGGGCGGCGCGGTGGCGGAGCAGATCATCCGGCCCACCGGATTGATGGACCCGAAGATCACCGTCAAGCCGGCCGGTCTCCAGGTGGACGATCTCATGGCCGAGGTGCGGGCCCGCGCCGAGCGTGGGGAGCGTGTGCTCATCACCACCCTGACCAAGCGCATGGCCGAGGACCTGAGCGAGTACTACCAGCAGAACGGGCTCCGGGTCCGCTACCTCCATTCCGACATCGACACCCTCGATCGCGTGGCCATCATCCGTGAGCTGCGGATGGGCAAGTACGATGCCCTCATCGGCATCAACCTCCTGCGCGAAGGGCTGGATCTGCCCGAGGTGTCGCTGGTGGCCATTCTCGACGCGGACAAGGAAGGCTATCTCCGGTCCGCCACCTCGCTCATCCAGACGGCGGGCCGGGCCGCCCGTCACGTCAACGGCGAGGTGATCATGTACGCGGACGCGGTGACCGGCTCCATGCGCGAGGCCGTCGCGGAAACGGACCGGCGGCGCATCGTGCAGGAGGCGTACAATCAAGAGCACGGCATCACGCCGGAATCGGTGAAGCGCGGCATGAAAGACCTCCTGGACAGCGTGCCCGAGCGGGACTACTACACGGTGGACGTGCCGAAGGAGACGGCGCCCACCTGGGAGAGCCCGCAAGCCCTCCAGAGCCATATCGTCGAGCTCGAAGGCGCCATGAAGGAGGCGGCCCGCCGGCTCGACTTCGAGCGGGCGGCCGAGCTCCGCGACCGGGTCAAGGCGCTCAAGAAGGTCGATCTGGGCGTCCGCTGAGGGGGGGCGCGCGCCGCCATGGTGATCAAGTGGACGCTCATCTTCTTCGCGGTGCTATCGGTGGCCCTCGTGGTCCTGTCGAAGCTGATCTCGTTCATGAACCCCCCGCGGCCGGGGCGCCCGGGTCCGCCCGTGCTGCGTCGGCTCAACCGGATGGTTCGCTGGACCATCCTGATTCCCGCGATGATCGGCCTCGCCGTTCTCGTGGTGACCTTGTGGCTGGGCGCGTAGAGACCGTCGATCTCTCCCCCAAGCTCGCCGAGCTGCCCGACCGGCCGGGCGTGTACCTGTACAAGGACGCCAAGAGCCAGATCATCTACGTGGGCAAGGCGGCCTCGCTCCGGAACCGGGTGCGCTCCTACTTCCAGGAGTCCCGGGTGCGCGACGCCAAGACCGACGCGCTCGTCGCGCAGATCCGGGATCTCGAGGTCATCGTCACCGGCAACGAGCTCGAGGCGCTCATCCTCGAATCCAACCTGGTCAAGCGTCATCGGCCCCGCTACAACATCATTCTCCGCGACGACAAGCACTATCCCTTCCTCAAGCTCACCACCAACGAGGAGTATCCGCGGCTCGTGGTGGCGAGGCGGGTGCAGAAGGACGGCGGGGCGTACTTCGGGCCCTTTTACCCCGCCACCGCGATGCGCGAGACGCTCCGGCTCGTCCGGCAGCTCTTTCCCCTCCGCACCTGCCGCATCACCATCGACGGCAAGAAGGCGCGTCCGTGCCTCCAGTACTACATCCACCGGTGCAACGCGCCGTGCACGGCACTGGAGACCCGGGAGGGGTACGACCGGACGGTGCGCGACGTGGAGCGCTTCCTCGAAGGCAAGAACGACGGGCTGGCCCAGGAGCTGACGGCGCATATGGAGACGGCGGCCGCCGAGGAGAAGTTCGAGATCGCGGCCCGGCTGCGCGATCGCGTGCAGGCGCTGAACACGGTGCGCGAGCGCCAGAAGATCATCTCGACGGAGGACAGCGACCTCGACATCGTCGGTCTCGTGCGCCAGGGCCACGACGCCTGCGTCCAGCTCTTCTTCGTCCGGCGCGGGCGCCTGCTCGGCCGCGAGTCGTTCTTCTTCGACCGGCTCACCGGGGCAGGGGAAGGGGAGATCCTCTCGGCCTTCCTGCGTCAGTTCTACGCGCGGGAGGTCGTGCCGCCCCCGGAGATCCTCCTCTCCGAGGAGGTGCCGGAGGCGGAGCTCACGGGGGAGTGGCTCACCACCCGACGGGGCGGCAAGGTGGAGCTGAGCGCGCCCCAGCGGGGGAGAAAGCGCGAGCTCGTGGCCATGGCCGAGGAGAACGCCGCGCTCGCCTTGCAGAGCCATCTCCTGTCTCGAGGCAACCGGACGCAGGCCGTGCTCGACGAGCTCCAGCGCACCCTCGGTCTGCCCGAGCCGCCCCACCGCATCGAGGCGTTCGACGTATCGACGTTTCAGGGCGGGGAGACGGTGGCGTCCATGGTCGTCTGGCAGGACGGGGAGATGAAGAAGGACGACTACAAGCGCTATCGCATCCGCACCGTCACGGGAACCGACGACTTCGCCGCCATGCACGAGGCGGTGAGCCGCCGCTACGGACGGGCTCTCGAGACCGAGGGGGTGCTTCCCGACCTGATCCTCCTCGATGGCGGGCGCGGGCAGCTCGGCGCGGGGATCAAGGCGCTGGAGGCGCTCGGACTCGACTATCTGCCCATGGCCTCGCTGGCCAAGCGCGCCGAGGAAGTGTTCACCCCCGACCGTCTCGAGCCACTCGTCCTGGACCTGACCTCGCCCGCTCTGCAGGCCCTCCAGAAAATCCGCGACGAAGCGCACCGCTTCGCCATCACGTATCACAAGAAGCTCCGCAGCCGACGGACCATCAGCTCCGTGCTCGACCAGATCCCCGGGGTGGGGCCCGCCCTTCGCACCAGTCTCCTCAAGACGCTGGGCTCGGCCAAAGCCGTGCGCGAAGCCTCCGTCGGCCAGCTCGCCGCCGTGCCCAAGGTCTCGCCGAGACTGGCCGAGCGCATCCACGACTTCTTCCATCCCGCCCCCCAGGAGAAGGAACCCGCCGGAACGGAACCGGGTTAGACTCACGCGGACCCCATGCGAAGGGAGGTGAACCCATGAAGAAGATCCTGATGGCCCTGGTCCTGGTTCTCGCCACGGCCGGTGCGGCGCTCGCCAACCAGTGCCCGCTCCTGATCAAGCAGATCGAGGACGCCACCGCCGGCAAGACCGACGACAAGTCCAAGAAGGCTCAGGCCCTCGCCAAGGAAGCGAAGGCGCTCCACGACGCGGGCAAGCACGCTGATTCCGTGGCCAAGGCCGATGAGGCCGCGGCCGCCATCGGTCTCACGCTGAAGAAGAAGTAGTCTCGGCATCCCCGCCCCGGGGATCGCACGATCCCCGGGGACCTTTCTTGCTCCTGCCTCCTAAGTGTGGGAAAATCAGGACGAATATGGCCAGCGACGACCGCGCAGACCGATATCCCTTCCGGGAGATCGAGCCGAAGTGGCAGCGCACGTGGGAGGAGAGCGAGCAGTTTCGCGTCACGGAAGATCCCGCACGACCCAAGTACTACTGCCTCGAGATGTTTCCGTATCCCTCGGGCCGAATCCACATGGGTCACGTCCGGGTGTACACGATCGGCGATCTCCTCGCGCGGTTCAAATGGATGCGCGGCTTCAACGTGCTCCATCCCATGGGCTGGGATGCCTTCGGCCTGCCCGCGGAGAATGCCGCCATCGACAACGGCGTGCATCCCGCGGTGTGGACGCACGAGAACATCGCCAACATGAAGACGCAGCTCCGGCGGCTCGGCATGTCCTACGACTGGGATCGCGAGCTCGCCACCTGCGATCCGACCTACTATCGGTGGGAGCAGCTCGTCTTCATCCGCATGTTCGAGCGGGGCCTCGCCTACAAGCAGCGCTCCAAGGTCAACTGGTGCCCGTCGTGCCAGACCATCCTCGCCAACGAGCAGGTGGAGAACGGCCGATGCTGGCGCTGCGACTCCGAGGTCACGACCAAGGACATCGAAGGCTGGTTCTTCAAGATCACCGACTACGCCGAGGAGCTCCTCGCGTGGACGGACAAGCTTCCCGGGTGGCCGGAGCGGGTCCTCACCATGCAGCGGAACTGGATCGGGAAGAGCGAAGGCGCGGAGTTCGAGCTGCCCGTGGCCGGGCGCGGTGACCTCGCCATCACCATCTTCACCACGCGTCCCGACACGTCGTTCGGCATGACGTACGCGGTGCTGGCGCCCGAGCATCCGCTCGTGGACAGCCTGGTCGCGAATGCGGAGGAGGCGGAGCGGGTGAAGGCCTTCCGGGAGGAGGTCGCGCGCGAGACGGAGATCGAGCGGCTGGCCGCGGACCGCCCGAAGCGCGGGCTCCCGCTGGCCGCGCGCGCCATCAATCCGTTCACGGTGAAGGAGATACCGCTCTTCCTCGCCGACTACGTGCTCATGGGCTACGGCACGGGCGCCATCATGGCCGTGCCTGGTGAGGACCAGCGCGACTGGGACTTCGCCAAGCAGCACGGTCTCGACATCATCGCCACCGTGAAGAGGCCGCCGGAGTGGCCGGAGACGCAGGCGTACACGGGCGACGGGGTCAAGATCAACTCGGGATTCCTCGACGGGCTCACCATCGACGAGGCGAAGCGCAAGGCCATCGACTGGCTGGTGGCCAAGGGCATCGGGCGGTCGAAAGTCAACTATCGTCTGCGCGACTGGGGGATCAGCCGGCAGCGCTACTGGGGCGCGCCGATTCCCATCCTCTACTGCGGGACCTGCGGCATGGTGGCGGAGCGAGAGGATCGGCTTCCCGTGGTGCTGCCCGAGGACGTGCAGATCAGCGGCAAGGGCGGCTCACCCCTCGCCGAAGTGGCAAGCTTCGTCCACGCCACCTGTCCCAAGTGCGGAGGTCGGGCCCGGCGCGACACCGACACCATGGACACCTTCGTGGAATCCTCCTGGTACTTCCTCCGCTACTGCTCGCCCCGATACGAGCAGGCCATGTTCGAGCGGGAGGCGGCCGAGTACTGGATGCCCGTGGACCAGTACATCGGGGGCATCGAGCACGCGGTGCTCCACCTCCTCTACGCGCGCTTCTATACCAAGGTGCTGCGCGACCTGGGCATGATCACGCTCGACGAGCCGTTCGCGGCCCTCCTCTCACAAGGCATGGTGATCAAGGACGGGGCCAAGATGTCCAAGTCCAAGGGGAATGTCGTGGATCCGGACGACATGATCCGCCGCTTCGGAGCGGACGCCACCCGGCTCTTCACCTTGTTCGCCGCTCCCCCGGAGCGTGATCTCGAATGGACAGAGAGTGGTGTCGAGGGCGCCTCCCGGTTTCTCAATCGGCTCTGGCGCTTCGTGCGCACCCATGGCGACGTCATTGGAAGCGGCGGCCGCCTCCCCGACACCCTCACCGACGCCGGTCGGGCCTTCCGCCGGACCATCCACGAGACGATCAGCCGCGTCACCACCGACGTGGAGCGAGACTTCCACTTCAATACCGCGATCAGCGCCATCATGGAGCTGGTGAATGCGCTGCACGACTTCGAGCGGGACTCGCTCGACGGCGTGGCCCGGGAAGAGCGCGCCGCGCTCATCCGCGAGGCGGTGGAGGTGACCCTGCGGCTCATCGGTCCGGTGGCGCCCCATTTCGCCGAGGAGCTCTGGCAGGGACTGGGAAACCCGAAGGGTCTCTTCACCGAAGCGTGGCCCGCGGTCGACCCTTCGGCCCTCGTGAAGGAGCAGGTGACGGTGGTGGTCCAGGTGGACGGCAAGGTGCGCAGCCGGCTCACCGTCGACGTCTCGGCGCCCGAGCAGGCGGTGCGGGAGCAGGCGCTCGCCGAGGACAAGGTCCGGCCCTGGCTGGACGGGCGGGAGGTGGCCAAGGTCGTGGTCGTTCCCGGACGCCTCGTGAATATCGTGACCCGGGCATGAGCCGGATCAAGCTGTCCGGCGTGTTGCTCGCCGGAATTCTGCTGGCATGGATGTCTGGCGGATGCGGCTACACCCTCCAGGGCAATCTGCCAGGGGATCTCAAGACGGTGTCCGTGCCCGTCTTCAAGAACCGCACCACCGAGGCGGGCGCGGAAAGCACCATCACCTCCGCGGTGGTCAATGCCTTCACCAGCAATGGCCGGCTCCGGGTGGTCGCCCTCGACAAGGCCGACTCCGTCCTCGAGGGCGAGATCATCGGCTACAGCGTGCAGTCCCTCACTTATGACAGCAAGCTCAACCTCCGCTCCTATCGATTGACCGTGAGCATGGACGTCCGCTTCCGCGATCTCAAGCGAAGCGAGCTCCTCTGGCAGCAGAACGGGCTCGTGGAAGAGGTGTCATTCGACGTGGCGGGGCAGGTCTCGGACACCATCAGCCGCGAAGAGGGCGCGGTGAAGCAGGCGGCCCTCGAGATCGGGCGGAAAGTGGTCAATCGCGCGGTCGACCGCTTCTAGTGCAGTACGCGGCGTGGCTCCGCCAGCTCGAGCAGGGGCAGGTGGCGCCCGTCGTCCTCCTCAACGGTCCGGACACCTTCCTCATCGAAGAGGCGGTGAGCCGGCTCACCCGCGCGGTATGTCCGGATCCCGCCCTTCTCGCCATGAGCCGCGAGGTGCTCGAGACGCGTGACGTCGGCGCCGAGGGCATCGTGCGGGCGGCCGAGACGCTCCCGTGGGGAGGGCCGCGACGGCTGGTGATCGCCCGCGGCGTGGAAGCGCTGGGCCCCCGCCAGGCCGAGCCACTTATCGAGTATCTCCGCGCGCCGAACCCGAGCACGGTGCTCGCCCTCAGCGTCCTCGTACCCATCGCGGGATCACACTGGATCGCGAAGGCCGTGCCCCCCGCTTCCGTGGTCGAGGTGCCCCAGCTCACCGGCCGGCCCCTCGTCACGTGGCTCCGCGCGCGCGCGTCCGGCGAGGGCTTCGAGCTGAGCGAGGAGGCGGCGCAGCTCCTCATCACCCTCGTGGGCGATGACCCCGCCGGCCTTGCGGGCGAGGTGGTCAAGGCCGCCATCGGCGGGGGAGCGGCGAATCGCCGCGTCGGCGTGGCCGAGGTGCGCGCGGTGGTGGGCGAGCACCGGACGCGCGAGGTGTTCGAGCTGACCCGCGCCGTCGAGCAGAAGGACGCCACGGTGGCCCTCCCGCTTCTCGAGCGCCTCCTCGCGGCGGGCGAAGAGCCGCTGCGCATCCTCGCCATTCTCTCGGGCCAGGCCCGCCGCCAGGCCACGCCCGCGGTGCCGGCCCGGCTGGCCCGCTGCTGGGAGGCCGAGCGCAGGCTCAAGCTGGGTGGGCCGCCCCGACCGGAGCTGGTACTCCTCGTCGCGGATCTGTGCAGAGCGTGAACGTCCGCTTCGCCGCCTGCGCTTTCCTCGTGGCGGCGGCGCTTCTCCCCGGACCGGTTCTGGCCTTGACGGCTGGGGCCTCGTCTCTCGTCGTCGAGCTTCCTCCCGGGGTGCCCCTGGCCGGCTACGGCAGCACCCCGCGCCGCGCCTGGATCCCTGACGTCCTCGGACGGTATCCCTATGCCTTCTGGTTCAATCCGTCCATAGGTGTTCACGATCCTCCCCGGGTGCGGGCGCTCGCTCTCGAGTCCAATGCCACGCGTGTCCTCTGGCTGTCCCTCGACCTGGTAGGGGTGGACCCGACGCTCGTCTCCGAGCTGCGCACCCGGCTCGCGCGGTCGGAGGCGGCGTCTCCGGTGATGATTCTTTCCGCGTCACATACGCATTCCGGTCCCGGCGCCTATGCCGACTCCGCTTTCTGGGCGTTCGTCGCCGCGGATCGCGAGTCACCGGCCGTGCGCAGGAGCATCCTCGCCGCGATGGAGAGCGCCGCCCGCGAGGCGTGGAGGCGCCGCGCTCCCGCGCGCGTGGTCGCGGGAAAGAGCACGGTCACCGGCATCGCGACCAGCCGCCTCGACCAGCCGCTCGATCCGGAGCTCGGCGTGCTCAAGGTGACGGCGGTGGACGGGCGCCCGGTGGCTCTCGTCTGGAACTACGCGATCCACGGCACGGCGCTCGGTCACGGCAACTTCCAGATCTCCGGTGACCTCATGGGCGACGCCTCCGCCCGCCTCGAACGCGAGACGGGCGTTCCCGCGCTCTTCGTCAACGGCGCGGCCGGTGATGTGAGCCCGATTGGGCGCAACTGGCCTGGAGTGGAGAGCGCAGGATCGGCGCTGGCCGGGTCCGCCCTCGCCACCTGGGGCGCCCTGCCCCCGGGACGCGACGAGGCGCTGAGCGTCGTGGAGAGCCGCGTGGCCCTCCCCAATCCCCGCGTGTCGGTGCGCAACTGCGTCGGACGCTGGATGCCCCATCGGGTGCGCATCGGTCTTGCCGGCGCCCTCGCCTCCTCGGCCGCGATCACCGCGCTGCGCATCGGCGACACGGCGTGGGTCACCGTGCCGGGTGAGCTCCAGACGCGGCTCGGACTCGACATCAAGGCGGCGGGGCACGGGCGCTTCGAGCAGACCTTCGTGGCGGGATACAGCAACGACTATCTCGGATATTTCCTCACCCCCCGGGACTATGACCGCCCGAGCTACGTCGCCTGCGGAAGCTTCTACGGGGAGCGGGGCGGCGAGCTGGTGCGCGACGCCGCGGTCGAGCTGTTGAACCGCCTGGCGGGCCCGAGGCCCCGCGGGTGACGCCCGGGCTAGCGGGCGAGGGAGCGGACGAGGGACGACTTCTTGCGGGCCGCGGTATTGCGGTGGATCACGCCCCGGCTGACCGCGCGGTCGAGCTCACGGATGGCCGTGTGCACCTCTTCCGCCGCCTTGGGCGTCTTGCCGGTGACCGCGGCGCGCGCCGTCTTCACCGCCGAGCGGATGGCGCTCCGGAGCGCGCGGTTGCGCAGGCGCCGCTTCTCATTCTGCTTGATCCGCTTCTTGGCGGAACGCGTATTGGCCACGACGACCTTCCTCCTGTGACGGTGGACTGAATGCAGCGAGCTGGGGGCGACATCAGACGGTACCGTCCATGTGCGCGACTGTCAAGGATAATGTCCCGGTGAGCGACGCTCAGCGGGCTTTGCACCATGGAGTCGTGCGCGCGGTGGGCGCCATCGGGATGGCCACGCTGGTGAGCCGGGTCCTCGGATTCGCCCGCGACGTGGTGGTGGCGCGGGCCTTCGGTGCGGGACCCGTCACCGACGCGTTCTTCGTCGCCTTCCGCATCCCGAATCTCCTCCGCCGCCTCCTCGCGGAGGGCGCGCTGTCGACGGCCATCATTCCCGTCTTCACCGACTCCCTGCACCGAGGGGGCCGCGCGGAGTTCATCCGCATCGTGAGGGCCACCACCGGTGTCGCCACCGTGGTGCTCTGCGTGGTGTCGGGGCTCGGCATGCTGCTCGCGCCGTGGATCGTGCGGATCATGGCGCCGGGCTGGACGGCGGACCCGTCGCTCGTGGAGCTTGCGGGCTCCCTGACCCGCTTCATGTTTCCCTACCTGCTCCTCGTGGGGCTGGCCGCGCTGGCCATGGGAGCCCTCAATGCCCAGCACCGCTTCTTCACCGCGGCGCTGGGGCCCGCCGTGCTCAACGTGGCCATGATCGTCTCGGTGCTCGTGCTGTCCGCCCGCATGTCGCCGCCCATATTCTCGCTGGCCGTGGGCGTCCTTGCGGGGGGTCTGGGTCAGCTCCTCGTGCAGCTGCCCGAGCTCTCGCGTCTCGGCGTTCCCCTTCGCCCGTCCACCGAGTGGTCGCATCCCGCCGTGCGGACCATCGCCGGCCGCCTGTGGCCCGCGGTGTTCGCCCTGGCCGCGGTGCAGGTCACCGTGCTCGTGAATACGCTCCTCGCCTCTCTCCTGCCTCAGGGCACCGTGTCGTATCTCTACTACGCCGACCGCGTGATGGAATTTCCTCTCGGCGTCTTCGGCATTGCCCTCGCCACCGCGGTGCTTCCCGGCATGGCCGCCCAGGCGGCGCGGGGAGAGCATCGCGCGCTGACGGAGACCTTCGCCTTCGCCCTGCGGCTCTCCGCCTTCATCGCCATTCCCGCCGCCGTGGGCCTCCTCGCCCTCGGATATCCGATCGTGCGGCTGCTCTTCCAGCGCGGCGAGTTCAGCCCGGCCGACGCCGTCGCGACCACCCAGGCCCTCGCGGGCTACGCGGTCGGCCTCCCCGCTTTCTCCGCCACCCGCATCGCCGCCCAGACCTTCTATGCGCTCGGAGACACCCGCACGCCGGTGCGGGCGGGTTTCGCGTCGGTGGCGGCCAACGTCGTTCTCGCGTTCGCCCTGATGTGGCCGCTCCAGCACGCGGGGCTGGCCCTCGCCTCGTCTCTCTCCGCCTACCTCAACCTGGTGCTCCTGTGCTGGCTGCTTCGCCGTCGGCTCGGCGTCATCGGCGCCCGCGAGACGCTCCGCTCACTCGCGCGAACATGCGCAGCCTCGCTCGCTCTCGGTCTCTGGTGTCTCGCCGTGGCGAGCCGCTTGGGCACGGGGTGGCAGGGCACGGTGCGCACGCTGGGCGCGCTGGTGGTGGGCGCGGCCGTGTATGCTATCGTCGCCGCCGTGCTCCGTGCCCCCGAGCTCCGCGCGCTCTTGGGAATGTTGCGACGCAGGCGTGAGACCTTGCCGGGGGCGGGGACCGGGTGATAGACTTCGTCATGCTTCTGCGGTGTGTCTGGTACGCCCCGGTCACGGCCTCGGCAGGACGGAACGGCCGCTACCGGGGCGTCGCTGTGTCCGGGCCCCGGAGAGACTGATGGACGCGCTGCGCGAGTTCCTCGCCGCCCTGCAGACAGAGCGGGGCGCCTCACCTCATACGCTCGCCGCCTACCGGCGCGACCTCGCGGGCTTCACGGCATTTCTCAAGCGCCGGGGCCGTGGCGTGGGCGCGGCCAGGCTGGGCGATCTCAGCGAGTATCTCGCCGCCCTGAGGCAGCGCGGGCTGAGCGCGCGCAGTGCGGCCCGTCACCTGTCGGCGGTACGCGGGCTGTACCGTTTCCTCCTCGCGGCAGGGGAGATCCAGCGCGATCCCACCGAGCATCTCGAATCGCCCCGCCCCCCGCGCAAGCTGCCGCGCACGCTCTCCGTCGAGGACGCGGCGGCGCTCGTCGAGTCCCCCGATCTCTCCGCGCCGGAAGGGCTCCGGGATCGCGCCATGCTCGAGCTCCTCTACGCGTCCGGGCTGCGCGCATCGGAATGCCTGACCCTGAGGCTCGAGGATCTCAATATCGGAGCCGGCTATGTCACGGCGACGGGCAAGGGCAATCGGCAGCGGCTGGTGCCGGTGGGCACGCAGGCGCTCAAGTGGGTGGAGCGCTACGCGGTGACCTCGCGGCCCACCCTCGTCAAGCGGGGCGATCCCGGCGCGCTCTTCGTCAATCGCTACGGCAAGCCGCTGTCGCGGCAAGCGCTGTGGGTGATGATCAAGCGGGCGGGGAAGCGGGCCGGCCTTCGCAGCACCGTCTCTCCCCACACCCTGCGCCATTCGTTCGCCAGCCATCTCCTCGAGCGCGGGGCGGATCTCCGCTCGGTGCAGGCCATGCTCGGCCACGCCGACATCGCCACCACCCAGATCTACACGCATCTGCCGTCGTCCGCGGTGCGCGCGATGTACCGGAAGTTCCACCCGCGCGCCATGGGCCGGGCGAGCTAAGTCCCATGGCCAAGCCCGGTCACGGCTATCCCCAGGTCGTGCCGCGCGCCGAAGATCTCATGCACGCTCGCGTGGTCACCGTCCCGCACCGATGGTCGGTCGACCGCGCGCTGGTCCGCGCCCGCGCGGCCGGCGCCGTGATGGTTGCCCACGCGAAGGCGGTCGCGCCCACCGCGGATCTCGAGCGGGCGGCCGCGTGGGGACTCGGACGATTGCCGTGGACGGACGTGGCGAGCACAGGAGTGCCGGCGGTGTCTCGCTCGGCGGACGAGATCACCGTGCGACGGCTCCTCAGAGGCGGGGCATCGGTGGTCCTCGTGCGCGAGAGAGGCCGGGTGGTAGGCGCCATCGACGCGTCGCCCCGCCCGCACGGCTCGCTCACCTCGAGGCTGGAGCGGCCCCACGGCGCTCAGGGCGAAGCCAGGCTCTGGCTGCTCCTCACCGCGGGCAAGCTCGGCGAGGCGCAGGGGCATGCGGTGTATGCGGTGGGCGGTTTCGTGCGCGATCTCCTGCTCGGTCGCGCCGCCGACCATCTTCCCGACATCGACCTCGTGATCGAGGGGGACAGCATCGCCTTCGGCAGGCGCCTCGCCGAAGAGATGGGTGGGCATCTCGTGGTCCACCGCGCCTTCGGCACAGCCTCGCTCGAAGGCGGCGCCACTCCCGATGGCACTGGCGTGGGGCGTGTGGATATCGCCATGGCTCGACGCGAGCGATACGCGAGGCCGGGGGTGCTGCCCGAGGTGAGCCCGGCCGGTATCGACGAGGATCTGGGACGCCGCGATTTCTCCGTCAACGCCATGGCGGTCGCCCTCTCACCCTCGGCGTGGGGACGCCTGCACGATCCATTCGGGGGCGCGGATGACGTCGCCGCGCGACGGCTCAGGGTGCTGCATCCCCTGTCGCTCGTCGAGGATCCCACGCGCATCTGGCGAGGCGGCCGCTATGCGGCGCGGCTCGGCCTGCGCCCGGACGCGGGATTCAAGCGGGCGCTCGCGCTGGCCCTCGCGGTGGGGGAATATCCCGCCCTCTCCGGGCAGCGTCTCCGGGCCGAGCACGCGCTCGTCATGGACGAGTCCGAGCCCTGGCGCGCCCTCGCCCTTCTCCTCGGATGGGGCGCGTTCAGGCTGTGGGACCCGTCGTACCGGGTCACCGTCCAGGGCCGGGCCCGTCTCGCCTCGGCCCGTCTCTTCTTGCGGTGGGCGCGCGACGCCCACATCGCCGTCGATGGCGCGGAGCTGGCGCTCTTGGCGCTGCTCTTCGATCAATCGCGGCCGGTCGCCGATCGCTGCGTGCGCCGGCTCACCATCGCCGCCGGCATGGCCGTCCGCATCGATGCGGCGGCGGCCCGCGCTCTCGCGCGGCGTCTCGCCTCCCTGCGCCCGCGCCGCCCGAGTCACGTGGCCGAAGTGCTGAGACCGGCGGGGGAGAGCCTGGTGCTCGGGGCCTGGCTCGCCGGTGAGGGGAAGGCGCGCCGTCACATCGAGTGGTTCCTGCGCGAGGGTCGGGCGGAGCGGCCGATCCTGTCGGGAGACGAGGTGGTGGCGGCGGGGGTGTCCCGCGGGCCCCTCGTGGGGCAGATCATGGCCCGCCTGCGCGACCTGAGGCTCGACGGCCGCGTGCGCACGATCGAGCAAGAGAGAGCGGCGGTGGCGGAATGGGTGCAGGGCCTGGCGACAAAAGGAGATCTCGGGTGACCTCGAAATTCATCTTCGTGACGGGCGGCGTCGTGTCATCCCTGGGGAAAGGGCTGGCCGCGGCCTCTATCGGCTCGCTGCTCGAGGCCCGGGGGTTTCAAGTGACGCTGCTCAAGATGGACCCGTACATCAACGTGGATGCGGGAACCATGAGCCCGTATCAGCACGGCGAGGTCTACGTGACCGACGACGGCGGCGAGACCGATCTCGATCTCGGCCACTACGAGCGCTTCACGGGGGCGCGCATGACCCGGGACAACAACATCACCACCGGCAAGGTCTACGGCACGGTGATCGAGAAGGAGCGCCGCGGCGACTATCTCGGCCGCACCGTCCAGGTCATTCCCCACATCACCGATCAGATCAAGGCGGCCATTCGCAAGGTCGCCCAGGGCGTGGATGTGGTCATCGTGGAAATCGGCGGCACGGTGGGCGACATCGAGGGGCTGCCCTTTCTCGAAGCGGTGCGCCAGTTCAAGAAGGACGTGGGCAAGGACCATGTCATCTATGTCCACCTCACCCTCGTGCCGTTCATCAGCGCGGCGGGCGAGCTCAAGACCAAGGCGACCCAGCACTCGGTGAAAGAGCTGCGCGCCATCGGTATCCAGCCCGACGTGCTCCTCTGCCGCACCGACAAGGAGCACCCGCTCACTCCCGGCATCAAATCCAAGATCGCCCTCTTCTGCGACGTCGAGGAGGAGGCAGTGGTGGCGGCGCGCGACGTGGACACCATCTACGAGGTGCCTCTCGCCTTCCATGAGCAGGGGCTGGACGAGAGCGTGTGCAAGCTCCTCGGCCTGCCCGCGCGGCCCACCGACCTTTCCCGCTGGGAGGAGATCGTTCGCCGCGTCAAGGCGCCGCGGAGCCGCGTGCGCATCGGCATCGTGGGGAAGTACAACGAGGTCAAGGATTCCTACAAGAGCCTGTACGAGGCCCTGACCCACGGCGGCATCGCCCACGAGGTGGCGGTGGACGTGGTGTGGCTCGACGCGGAGCGCCTGGAGCGGGAGGGGATCAGCGGACACGTGGAAGGGCTGGACGGCATCCTCGTGCCGGGGGGGTTCGGGGACCGGGGGATCGAAGGCAAGATCCAGGCGATCCGCTACGCCCGCGAGAGCCTCGTCCCGTACTTCGGCATCTGCCTGGGCATGCAGTGCGCGGTGATCGAGTACGCGCGCCACGTGTGCGGGCTCGCGGGCGCGAACTCCACCGAGTTCGTGCCGGCGCCCGCTCACAATGTCATCGACCTCCTGCCCGAGCAGCGGAACATCACGGACAAGGGCGGGACGATGCGGCTCGGCCTCTACCCGGTGACCCTCGCCGAAGGCAGCGATGCCTCGAGAGCGTACGGACAGGGGGCGATCCGGGAACGCCACCGCCACCGCTACGAGGTCAACAACGACTATCTCGCTGCGCTGGAGAAGAACGGGCTCAAGATCTCCGGGATCTGGGCGGAGAAGCAGCTGGTGGAGATCATCGAGTTGGCCAACCATCCATGGTTCGTGGCGGGCCAGTTCCACCCCGAGTTCCTGTCCAAGCCCTGGGCGCCCCACCCGCTCTTCGCGGCCTTCATCCGGGCCGCCATGGATCATCAGACGGCGGCATGACCAGCCCGCCGTCGACGCGTCCGGTCACCGTCGCCGGCCTCACCATCGGCGGCGGATCGCCCCTCGCCCTCATCGGCGGGCCCTGCGCCATCGAGGACGAGCGTCACGCCCTGATGATGGCGGAGCGGCTCCAGCGCATGACCGCGGACGCCCGGGTGCCCTTCATCTACAAGTCGTCGTACGACAAGGCCAACCGCTCCTCCGTGCATTCCCACCGTGGGCCGGGGCTCAAGGAGGGTCTGCGGATCCTCGCCCGCGTGAAGGAAACGACGGGGCTGCCCGTGCTCTCCGACGTCCACGACGTGGCGGAAGTCGAGCCGGCGGCCGAGGTGCTCGACGTCCTCCAGGTGCCCGCGTTTCTGTGCCGGCAGACGGACCTCCTCCTCGCCTGCGGGCGAACGCGCCGCCCCGTGAACGTGAAGAAGGGGCAGTTCGTGGCCCCGCGCGACATGGGCAACGTCGTGGAGAAGATCCGCTCCACGGGCAACGAGGATGTCCTCCTCACCGAGCGCGGGACGTCCTTCGGCTACAACAACCTCGTGGTGGACTTCCGCGGTCTGCCCATCATGCGCGGTTTCGGCTATCCGGTGATCTTCGACGCCACGCACTCCGTGCAGCTGCCGGGCGGGGCAGGAGACCGCTCGGGCGGCGAGCGGCAGTACGTGCAGGCCCTGGCCCGGGCCGCCGTCTCGGTGGGAGTCGACGCCCTCTTCATGGAGATCCACGAGAACCCGGACCGCACCCTGCCCGATGGACGCCCGCTCTCCGACGGGCCGAACATGCTGCGCCTCGACGACCTGCCCCGGCTCCTCGACGAGATTCTCGCCATCACCTCCGCTCTCGGCGGCGCCTCGAGATGAACGAGCGCGAGCGGCTGCTCGCCATGGCGGACCGTGTCCTGCGCCTGGAGGCCGAGAGTATCGCCGCCCTGCGGGGGCGCCTCGACGATCGCTTCGTCGGAGCGGTGGACCTTCTCCGCCGCTGCCGGGGACGGGTCATCGTCACGGGCATGGGCAAGTCCGGGCTCATCGGCCGGAAGATCGCGGCGACCCTCGCAAGCACGGGCACGCCCGCCTACTTCCTCCACCCCGCCGAAGGGGTGCACGGCGACATCGGCATGATGGCGCGGGAGGACGTGGTGCTCGCGCTGTCGAACTCCGGAGAGACGGACGAGGTGCTGGCCGTGCTGCCCGCCATCAAGCGTCTCGGCGTCTCGTTGATTCTCCTCACCGGCGGCACCGACTCCACCCTGGCCGCACAGGCCGACGTGGTGCTCGACGTGGGGGTCTCCGAAGAGGCCTGCCCCATGAATCTCGCACCCACCTCCAGCACCACCGCCGCTCTGGCCATGGGCGACGCCCTCGCCATGGTGCTCCTCGATCTCCGCGGCGTCCGCGCCGAGGACTATGCCGCGCTTCATCCGCGCGGCAGCCTCGGATGGAAGGCGCTCGGCAAGGTGGGTGATCTCATGCGCACGGGCGAGGCGGTGCCCGTGGTGCGGGCCAGCGCCAGCATGAAGGAAGCCATCGAGGAGATGAATGCCAAGAGTCTCGGGATGACCACGGTGGTGGACGGAAGGGGCCGGCTCGTGGGAGTGATCACGGACGGCGACCTGCGGCGCCATCAGCTCGCTCACGGTGATCTCCTCGATCGGCGGGTGGCGGAGTGCATGACGGCCAATCCCAAGCGCATCGGCGCCAACGAGCTGGCCGTGCGGGCCCTCGCTCTCATGGAAGGGGTGGTGACCAGTCTCGTCATCGAGGACGACATCGGCCGCCCCGCCGGCGTGATCCACATCCACGACATCCTGCGCGCCAAGATCATCTGACCGTCGGTCAGTGAAGACGCCGGCCCGGGCCTCCCGCATCCGTCTTCTCGTTCTCGATGTCGACGGCGTGCTCACCGACGGCGTCCTCGTCTACGGTCCCTCCGGCGAGGAGACCAAGCGCTTCCACGTGCGCGACGGTCTGGCCATGCAGGCCGCGCGGCGCGCGGGGATCGAGGTCGCCATCGTCTCCGGTCGCGCCTCGGCCGCCGTGACGCGCCGAATGAGCGAGCTCGGCATCGTGGAAGTTCACCAGGGCGTCAGCGACAAGGCCGCGGAGCTCCGGGGATTGCTGGGACGACTCGCCATCGAGCCTCACGAGGCCGCCGTGATGGGCGATGACCTTCCCGATGTGCCCGTCATGAAGATGGCCGGTCTCGCTCTCGCGCCGTCAGACGCCGCCCCGGAAACAAGACGGGCGGCGGCCTGGGTCTCCCGCGCCCGGGGCGGCCACGGGGCGGTGCGGGAGGCTGTCGAGATGCTGCTTCGATCTCGAAAGGCATGGCCGCCCCGCAAATAGCGGTCGGCACTTAGGTGATACCCCTGGTTTCTTGTTTACCTCCCCTTGAAGGCTGTGCTAGCGTGGTACCGATATTGCATATATGGACAGACTAGCCGCCGGCATCGCCCTGGGAGTGATTCTCTTCGTGACCATCGTGGTGGGCGTTCTCATCGTGAGGGCGCACCGCGCCCCGGCGCCGCGCGAAGTGGCCATGTCGGCCCAGGCTGACCAGGCGCTCAAGGAGGTCCATCTGCAGGAGGACTCGAAGAGTGGCGGGTATCGCTGGAGCCTCGACGCCGAGCGCGCCGAGTCTCTTCCCGATAGCGGCAAGACGTTGCTCTGGAAGGTCACCATCAGTGTGCAGGATACCGACCGGTCCTGGCAGGTCACGAGCG
>DASYQB010000296.1:0-18233 GCA_036005985.1 Candidatus Methylomirabilota bacterium
CACCTACGTGATCAACCGCAACATCAACTTCACCAACGTCTGCATCAAGCACTGCACCTTCTGCGCGTTCAGCCGCGACCATCGTGAGGAGGAGGGCTACTTCCTCCCCCTCGACGAGGTGGTGCGGCGCGCCGTGGAAGCGTGGGACATGGGCGCCACCGAGGTGTGCATCCAGGCCGGGCTCCCCCCCAAGCTCGACGGCTCGTACTACGTGGATCTCTGCCGCGCCATCAAGGCGGCGGTGCCCGAGATGCACCTGCACGCCTTCTCGCCCGAGGAAGTGCTGTACGGATCCACGCGCGCCGACCTGTCCATCCCGGAGTTTCTCAAGACGCTCCGCGCGGCCGGGCTCGGCACGCTCCCCGGCACGTCGGCGGAGATCCTCGACCAGGAGGTGCGCGACCGCATCGCGCGCGGCCGCATCACCGTCGACCAGTGGATCGAGGTCATCACCTCCGCGCACGCCCTGGGCATCCGCACCACCTCCACCATCATGTACGGCCACGTGGAGACGCCCGCGCACTGGATCCGCCACATGGATCTCCTGCGCGCCATCCAGCGGCAGACGGGCGGGTTCACGGAGTTCGTCCCCCTCTCTCTCATCCACCACGAGGCGCCCATGTACCGGCGCGGCCTCGTGCCCGGCGTGCGCGAGGGGGCCACCGGCGTGGAGGTGATCAAGATGCACGCCCTGGCGCGCCTCATCCTCGGCCCGAGCTTCCGGAACATCCAGTCCTCCTGGGTCAAGGAAGGGCCGAAGATGGCGCAGTACCTGCTCACGGCGGGCGCCAACGACGTGGGAGGCACCCTCATCAACGAGTCCATCTCCACCTCAGCGGGGGCGGGCTTCGGCCAGCTCGTGCCCCCCGCCGAGCTGCGGCGCATGATCCGCGAGGCCGGACGCGTGCCCGCTCGTCGGGGCACGACCTACGAGCTGCTCAAGGTCTACGACAAGCGGGAAGACGACGAGGACTCGCCCCTCGACCACGTCACGGACGCGGCCACGCGCTTCGGCTCCTATCGCGCGCTCTCCACCTCCGGCCAGTTCCGTTTCCTGCACCCGTCGAAGACGGAGGCACCGACCCGCTCCTAGCTTTTCGTGAGGCTTGTGTTTACGAGCGTTGATGGCTGGGTTACAATCCGGCCTTGTTCCTGACGACCGCTGTTTTCCGCAGTGGCCGTATCGTTCAACCTCAACCCTGAGACGGAGGTACACCGCATGGCAAAACCCATGACCAAGTCCGCCACCATCGCTCACCTTTCCCAGAAGAGCGGGCTCACCAAGAAGCAGATCGTCGATCTCTTCGAGCAGCTCGAGGGGCTCGCCATCAAGGAAGCCAAGAACGTTTTCGTGCTTCCGCATTTCGGACGGCTCGTCCTCGCCAACCGCAAGGCGCGCATGGGCCGCAATCCGCAGACGGGCGAGCCCATCAAGATCCCGGCCAAGCGCGTGGTGAAGTTCCGGCTGGCCAAGAGCATCAAGGACGCGGTGCTTGGCAAGAAGTAAGAGCTGGGAAGGCCTCGCCTTCCGACCTCTCGGCGAGCCGGGGCGTGAGGCGCGCGAGCTCTTCGGTTTCGTGGGAGCTTGGGCGCCGCCGTCCGCCGACGTCGTGGCGGGCTGGGGCGCCTGGCACGATGATGCGCTCGTGGGCGCCGTCCTCCTCGAGCGCGCCGGACCCATGGCCATGATCCATGGGCCCGCGGTGGCGAGCCCGCCCGGAGCCGATCCGGAATCCGCGGTGGACGCCGCCGCCGACCTCGTCGCCCAGACCCTCGCCTGGGCGCAGGCGGAGAAAATCGAGACGCTCTTCGCCCGCCCGCAAAGCCTCGATCGCGTGTGGGTGCGCTTCGGCTTCATTCCCGTGCCAGAAGTCGAGCTTCCGGAGGAGCTGAAGGGCCGGCCCGGCATCGGGCTCTTCGGCTGGCGCGGGGGCAGCGCTCTCTGGAGCGCGGTCGGGCGGGGCCGCGACCGCCGAGTGTCACCCGCCCACCGTTAATCCCGGTCATGCGCCTCGTCGCCCTCGCCGGTGGAAGCGGCGCCGCCAAGCTCCTCAGAGGTCTGGATGCCCTCGTGGAGCCGGAAACCCTCGGCATCATCGGCAACACGGGCGACGATGCGCTGATCTGGGGGCTCCACGTCTCGCCCGATCTCGACACGGTCTGCTACGCCCTGGGCGGCCTGATCGACGAAGGCCGGGGCTGGGGCCTCCGCGACGAGACCTTTCGCACCCTCGGAGAAATGGCCCGCTTCGGGGAGCCGACCTGGTTCAATCTCGGCGACCGAGACCTCGCCACTCACCTTCACCGCACCCGGCTCCTCGCCGACGGCCTGACGCTCAGCGAAGCGACGGCCAAGATCGCGCGCGATCTCGGGGTGCGTCATCGCCTCCTGCCCATGTCAGACCAGCCGGTGCGCACGCGCGTCCTCGGGCCCCACGGCTGGCTCAGCTTTCAGGAATACTTCGTGCGCGAGAAGACCCAGGTCGAAGTCCGCGAGGTGGATTACGCGGGGGCGGACAAGGCCGTTCCCGCGCCCGGAGTGCTCGGTGCCATTGCCGCGGCCGACGCCGTCATCGTGTGTCCCTCCAATCCCGTGACCTCGATCGGCCCCATTCTCGCCGTGCCCGGCCTCTCCCGCGCCCTCGAGACCACGAAGGCGACCGTGCTCGCCGTCAGCCCTATCATCGGCGGACAGGCGGTGTCCGGGCCCGCCGGCCGGCTCATGGCCTCCCGTGGACTCGAAGTATCGGCGGTAGGTGTAGCCGCGGCCTACGCCTCGTGGCTCGATGCTCTCCTCGTGGACACCGTCGACGCTGCGCTGGCCCCGGGTCTGGAGGCGCTTGGTGTACGGCCCGTCGTCACCAACACCTTCATGCGGAACCGTGAGAGCGAGATCGCCCTCGCCCGGCGCGTACTCGAGGCGCTCAGATGAATACGGTGATCGCCGTGCCCGTGAAGGACCTCGTGAACGCCAAGCAGCGGCTCGTTCCCCTCCTCGCTCCCGCCGAGCGCGGCGAGCTGGCCCGCGCCATGCTCGAAGACGTGCTTGACGCCCTCGATCAGGCGCGCGTGGGCGACGTCCTCGTGGTCACGCGGGATCTCGCCGTCGAGGTGCTGGCCAAGCGTCACGGCGCGGCCACCCTTGCCGAGGAGAGCAATCGCGGCCACACCGAAGCGGTGGCCCACGCCCAGCGCGCGGCCGTCGCACGCGGGGCGAGGCGCTTCGTGACCATTCCGGGTGACGTGCCCTGCACTAGCCCGGAGGAGCTGACCGCTCTCGCCGCTGCTCTTCCCTCGGGCCCCGGGGTGGCCTTCGTTCCGTCGCTTTCCGGCTTCGGCACCAACGCCGTTCTCCTCGAGCCTCCGGACGGTCTGGCCCTCAAGTTCGGGGAGCCGTCCTTCGAGAACCACCTCGGCGCGGCACGGGCGGCGGGACTTCAGCCGCTCGTCCTCCGCCTCCCCGGCATCGGGCTCGACATCGACGCGCCGGACGATCTCGCCTTGCTCCTCGAGCGCGGCCCGAACACGCTCAGCGCGGGACTCCTGCGCTCACTCGGCGTGCCGGCCCGGCTCGCCGCCCACCGCGGCGAAGCCTGAGCATGCCGCCACGCTACGAGGTCATCGGCATCGAAGGCCTGCCCGAGATTCAGCTCGGCGACGACCTCGGCCGCCTCATCGCCGAGGCGGCGACGGCGCAGGGGACGTCCCTCGCCGCCGGGGATCTCCTCGTGGTGAGTCAGAAGATCGTCTCCAAAACCGAGGGGCGAGTGCTGAGGCTCGGCGACATCACCCCCTCTCCGGAATCCCAGGCGGTGGCGGAAGAGATCGGCCGCGATCCGCGCCTCGTCGAGGTGATACTGCGCGAGAGCCGACGCGTGGTGCGAAAGGACAAGGGTGTGCTCATCGTGGAGACCCACCATGGGCTGGTCTGCGCGAATGCGGGGGTGGACCAATCCAATGTCGACGCCGACACCGCCTGCCTGCTCCCCGAGGACTCCGACCGCTCGGCCCGCGGGCTGCGTGATCGCTTGGAGGCCCTCACCCGTCACCGGCTCGGCATCATCATCGCCGACACCTTCGGCCGGCCGTGGCGCGAAGGATTGACCAACGTCGCTATCGGGGTGGCGGGCCTCGAGCCGCTCAAGAGCTATCTCGGCGAGAAGGATCCGGCCGGTCACGTGCTGCAGGCGACCATTCTCGCCCTCGCCGACGAGCTGTCCTCCGCCGCCGAGCCCATCATGGGCAAGCTCGACCGCATTCCCGTCGTGGTCATCCGCGGATTGAACTGGCCCCGCGGAGAGAGCGGCAGCCGCTCCCTCCTCCGTGATCCATCACGAGACCTGTTCCGCTAGAGAAAGGAATTCATGCGCATCGGGATTCTCGGAGGCACGGGCAAGGAGGGGGCGGGGCTGGCCCTGCGCTGGGCCCTCGGCGGACACGAGGTCATCATCGGGTCACGCGACGCAGAGCGCGCCCGCGCCAAGGCGGCCGAGCTCTCGGCCCTCACCGGAGGCGCCGCCGTGGCCGGGATGTCGAACCTCGACGCGGCCAGCGCGGCCAGCGTGGTCGTTCTCACCCTGCCCGCGACAGGCCTCGCCGCCACCCTCGTCCCCCTCAAGGACGCGTGTCGCGGCAAGGTGGTGATCAGCACGGTGGTGCCCCTCACTTTCGGAGGCGGGCGCCTCTTCACCCCGCCGCCCCAGGGCTCCTCCGCGGAAGAAGTGCAGGAGCTGCTCGGCGCAGAGGCGCGGGTGGTGGCGGCCTTCCATCACATCGCCGCCCACGAGCTCTCCGCCACCGAGCACGCCATCGAGTGCGATCTCCTCCTCTGTGGGGGCGACGCCGAGGCCAAGAAGGTCGTGGAGGAGCTCGCCCACACCATGGGCTTGCGCGCCGTCGACGTGGGCGCCCTCACCAATGCGGGGCCGCTCGAAGGCATCACCGCGGTGCTCGCCACCATCAACCGCCGCTACAAGCTCAAGAACTCCGGCATCAAGATCACGGGCCTGCCCGCATAGCCCGCCTCGGCATTCAATAGAAAGGACCTCCCCATGGCCGATGCACCCGTCGTCGTCAACCACGAGCGGCTGGCCGACTTCATCGTGTCGGTGCTCGAGGCCCTGAAGATGTCGCCCCAGAACGCGCGCCTCACCGCCGATCTCATGGTGCGCACCGATCTTCGCGGCGTCGACTCCCACGGCATCGGCATGCTCCCCAAGTACGTCGAGTGGACGCACCTCGGCTTCATCCATCCGTCCGCAGAGCCCACGGTGGCGCGCGACGATCTTGCCACCGGCCTCGTGGACGGACAGAAGGGCCTGGGGCATCCGGCGAGCGTGATGGCCATGGAGCTGGCCATGGCCAAGGCGGCGACCTACGGGATGGGCATCGTGGCCGTGCGCAACTCGAATCACTTCGGGGCGTGCGCCAACTACTCGATGATGGCTCTCGAGCGCGGGATGATCGGGCTCGCCTTCACCAACTCGCCCTTCGTGGCCATGGCCCCGACCTTCGGCCGCAAGCCCATGATGGGCACGAATCCGATCAGCGTGGCCGCGCCGGCCGCGGGCCGTGAGCCCTACGTGCTGGACATGGCCACCACCACGGTGGCCGTGGGCAAGCTCAGCATCGCGACGCGGTGGGGCAAGCCCATCCCCGAGGGCTGGGGACTCGACGAGCAGGCGCGGCCCACCACCGATGCCCGCAAGGTTCTCGCCTCGCGTCTCCTCTCGCCTCTCGGAGGTACCCGCGAGCTCGGCAGCCACAAGGGCTACGGCCTCGGCGTGCTCGTCGACATCCTCTCCGGGGTGCTCGGGGGCGCCGTCTACGGTGACGTCATCGACCGCAAGGGCCTGCGCGCGCAGAAGCTGACCAATACCGGTCACTGCTTCGCCGCCATCGACATCAAGCGCTTCCGGCCCCTCGAGGACTTCACCGCGGACATGGACGACATGCTGGGCGAGCTTCAAGACATGCCGACCGCCGAAGGACACGAGCGGGTCTACACGGCGGGGCAGCCCGAGGCGGAAGCAGAGCGGCACCGGCGGGTGAGCGGCATTCCCGTGGCGCCTGTCCTCGCCCAGCAGTGCAACGAGATCGCCGCCTCGCTGGGCGTCAAGCCGCTGACGTAGTCCGCGAGGCTAGGAAGGCAGGAGGCGGGCGAGAGCGTCGTCCACGTCGCCGAAATCCTCGAACAGGAGATCGGGGCCTTCGGCCTCCAGGGCCTCACGGGAGTATTGCCCCGTGGCCACCGCTACCGCGACCGCGCCGAAGTGGCGCGCGCATTCGATGTCCCGCGGCGTGTCGCCAATGACCACCACCTGGTCGGCCGCGAACGGCACGCCGATGAGGGCATGGGCGCGGCGGGCGGCGAGCGAAGGGAGCTCGCGGCGGTCGTGGTGATCCGAGCCGTAGGCACCGAGACGGAAGTACGGCAGAAGTCCCGTCGGCTCGAGCTTGATCCGCGCTCCCGCCTCGATATTTCCCGTGAGCAGGCCCAGGAGCACCTCTTCGTGGTCGTGGAGACGCCGCACGAGCTCGGCGATGCCGGGGAGGGTCACCACTCCGCGGCCGTCACTGATCTCCGCGGACAGTCCCCGGGCATAGGCCTCGAAGCACTCGTCGAGCCGCTCAAGCACCGCCTCGCGTGCGAGGCCGGCGCCCTCCATCACGTCATGGACGATGCGCGGGTCGGTCTGGCCGCCAAGGTTATAGCCGTCGATGTCGCCCGCCGTACCGTAGATGTCCTTGAGAGCGACGGTGAGCGCCCGCCGCCCCGCGCCGCGCGCAATCAGGATGGTGCCGTCGATGTCGAAGAGAACGAGGCGCATGGAGCTCAGCGCTGGGCGGGAAGGGCGAGCGAGCGCAGCCGGGCCACGATGGGGGGCAGCCGCTCGATCACCGCGTCGACCTCGGCCATGGTGCTCCAGCGCCCCATGGTGAAGCAGAGCGAGCCCTCCATCTCCTGGGGCGCGCAGCCGATGGCGCGGAGCACGTGCGACGGCGTGCCCGTCCGCTGGGCGCACGCGGAGCCCGAGGAGGCGGCGACCCCGCACAGGTCGAGATCGAGGAGCACGCTGTCCGCCTTGGCCCCGCGGAGGACGAGGCTCACGTGGTGGGGCAGGCGCCCGAGACGGGAGCCGGTGAGCCGGCACTCGGGGAGCGCGGCGAGGACGGTGTCGACGAGGTGGTCGCGGAGAGCGGCCAGGCGCGTGGGCTCGCCGTGCGCCGCCTCGGCGCGCATCAGCTCCGCGGCTACACCCAGGCCGACCAGCGCGGGCAGATTCTCCGTCCCGGAGCGGTACCCGCCCTCCTGCCCGCCCCCGAGAATCTGGGGGGAGATCTTGAGCCCGGGCCGCACCCAGAGCGCGCCGGCGCCCGGCGGGCCGTAGAGATCGTTGCTCGACACCGTTACGAGGTCGAAGCCCATGGCCGCGGCGGCAAAGGGCATGCGGCCCAGAGCGCCCACTGCGTCCACGTGGAGGGGAATGCCCGCGGTGCGGGTGATGCGCGCGATGTCCGTCAGCGGCTGCATGGTGCCGATCTCCGTGCACGCCGCTCCGATCGACACGAGGGTCGTTTCCGCGCGGAGGGCGCGCCGGACCTCTTCCGGGCTGACCCGGCCCTCTCCATCCACGGGCAAGACCGTGACCGCCGCCCCCGTCTTCTCGAGGTCGCGGCAGGCATTGAGCACGGAGATATGCTCCACCGCCGACGTGATCACGTGCCGGGCGCCGGGTCCCGCCCGCATGGCCACGCCACGGATGGCGAGATTGTTGGCCTCGGTCGCTCCCGAGGTGAAGATGACCCCCGTCCCCGATCCGCCCACCAGGCGGGCGACCTTGGCGCGGGCGGCCTCGAGTGATTCACGAGCCTCGGAGCCGAGAGAGTGCGGCGCGGACGGGTTGCCGATACCCGCCTCGAGGAAGGGCCGCATCACGGCGAGCACGCGAGGATCTACAGGAGCGAAGCCGGCGTAGTCGAAATAGACCCGGTCGGGAGCGACGCCCCCGGGCTCCACGTGACTACCGGGTCTTCCTGACGAGGAAGCGGAAGACACCGCCCTCCCGGGTGACCTCTTCGAGCTCGTGGCCGGTGCCCTGACACCAGCTCCGCATGTCCGCATCGGAGGCGGGATCGTCCGACAGCATGGCCAAAAGCTCCCCGGTGCGCATCTGCTGGATCGCCTCCCGGGTCTTGACGATGGGCATGGGACAGAAGAGACCGATGCAGTCGATCTCCTTGTCAGGTATGAGCACTTTTGATTCGGCGGCCATGCCCCGATACGGTATCCTAGCCCTCGTAGCGGCGTCAAGGTGGCGGAGCCACGGTGACCAGGCCGCCCGCGACGCCCGCCGGCACTTTGTGATGGCTCAGTCCAAACACGCGACCAATGCACGGCCCGAAGAGCCCACCCTCGTCCCGGGTGGCGCGCGCCGCACGATCCTGCTGGCCCTCTGGCTCACCTCGTTCATTCCTTTGATCGTGCTGGCCTACAGCTTCTATGCCTATCTGTACCCACTCCTGGACCACACCCGCCGCATCCGCGATCTGCCCTGGCTCCAGGCGCTCCTCGTCTTCACCGGCCTCCTCATGGCGGTGGGAGGTCTCCTCATCAGGGATCTCACGCGATCGCTGCCGCGGCCGGAGGAGCCTGCCCCCACTGCGCCGCCATTGCCGGAGCGCCTCCCCGTGGCGGCGGGCGAGAGCGCCGATGACGCTGATACGCTGCTCCACGCCTTTTCCCGCATGCTCGCGCCCATCGAGCAGCAGGCGGCCGCCCTCGACCGTTACGCCACGCGCCTCGACGCGGCCTATCAGGAGCTCGAGTCCACCAACGCCCGGCTGAAGGAATTCTCCTTCAAGGACGAGGTCACCGGCCTGTACAACCGCCGCTTCTTCTCCATCCGCCTCGAGGAGGAGGTGTCGCGCTATCGCCGCTTCAATCACCCCGTGTCGGTGGTTCTCCTCGACCTCGACGGCTTCAAGGCGGTGAACGACGATCTCGGCCACGCCGCGGGCGACGAGACGCTCCGGGGCATGGCGGAGATCCTCATGCGCCATTCCCGCGGCATCAACGTCATCTGCCGCTATGGCGGAGACGAGTTCGCCATCCTGCTCGTGGAAACCTCCAAGGCGGGGGCCCGCCTCTACGCGGATCGTATCCGCTACGTGCTGTCCTCTTCCCACTTCGCCCATCGCCGCCGCATCACCGCGAGCTTCGGCATCGCCTCCCTGCCCGAAGACGTCGCGCCCACCGCCGACGACCTCATCCGGGCCGCCGACGAGGCGCTGTACGCGGCCAAGCGGGCGGGCAAGAACCGCGTCTCCGTGCACGAGGACGTGGGAGTGGCACAGCCCATGGGCGCGGATACCGAGCGTCCATGAGCCAGCTACCGGTGCAGAAGCAGGTGCTCATCGTGGAGGACGACGCGCAGGTCCGGGGCGCCCTCCGTGAAGTCTTCATCGCCGACGGCTACCAGACCTGCGTGGCGACCAACGGGCGCGAAGGCCTCGAAGCCTTCCAGCGCGAACGCCCACCCCTCACCCTCACCGACATCAGAATGCCCGTGATGGACGGCCTCGACTTCCTCAAGCGCGCCCGCGCGGTGGATGGAGACGCCGCCATCATCGTCATCACGGGAGTGGGCGATATCAAGACGGCCATCGAGAGCCTCAAGGCCGGCGCCTATGACTTCATCACCAAGCCCGTCAACGTGGAGGAAGTTCTCATCGCCGCCGAGCGGGCCCTCGAGCGCCGGCAGCTCCTCACCGAGCGGCGCGAATACCAGGTGATGCTGGAGCGCCGGGTGTCGGAAGCCACGCGGAGCCTGGCCGCCGCCCTCGCCGAGCTCGAAGAGACGTACCTGACCACCCTCGAGGCGCTGGGGTCGGCCCTCGACACCCGCGACGTGGGCACCCATGCGCACTCGCGCCGGGTGGTTGGCTACTCCCTGGCCATCGCCCGCGCCTACGGCGTGCCCGACGGCCAGATGCGTGATCTCGAGCACGGGGTGCTCCTCCACGACATCGGAAAGATCGGCATCCCCGACGGCATCCTGCTCAAGCCCGGCCGCCTCAGCGTGGACGAATGGAAGATCATGCGCACCCATCCCGAGCTGGGGCGCCGCCTCGTCGAGCGCATCCCCTTCCTGCGCGGCGCCGTGCCCATCGTCTACCACCACCACGAGCGCTGGGACGGCACCGGCTACCCGTCCGCCCTCAAGGGCGAGCTGATTCCCCTCGGCGCGCGCGTCTTCGCGGTGGCCGACGCCTTCGATGCCATGACCTGCGACCGGCCGTATTCGGTGGCCATACCCTTCGAGACCGCCCAGGTCGAAATCAAGCGCTCGGCGGGGACGCACTTCGATCCGGCGGTGGTGCAGGCCTTCCTCAGGGTACCGCTGGAGCTTCTCGAGTCGATCCGAAACGGCTCCCTGGATCCGACGCAGGCCACGGCGGGCAACTCTCTCACCCGGGAGCACTAGGTCGCGATCAAGCCGGCTCTTTGAGGTCGAGCTTCTCCACGGCGTACGCGCGCTGCTTGAACTTTCTGCACCTTCCCCGATCCCGTGAGGGGAAAGCTGGCCACGATCTCCACGTACTTCGGCACCTTGAAGTTGGCGATCTTCCCCCGAGCGAAGCCCGCGACCTCCTCGGCGGTCAGGCTCTCTCCCGCTCTGGGAATGACGAAGGCCATGACCGCTTCGCCCATGATCGGGTCGGGTACCCCCACGATGGAGACGTCGAGCACCTTGGGATGGCGCAGGAAGAAGTTCTCGATCTCTGCCGGATAGGTGTTGAAGCCGCCCACGATGATCATGTCGGTGAGGCGGCCCGTGATCCTCAGGTACCCATCGCTGTCCTTGACGCCCATGTCACCGGTGCGGAGCCAGCCGTCCCGTAGCTTCTCCGCCGTCGCTTCCGGCTTCTTGTAGTAGCCCATCATCATGGTCGGGCCCTTGACGCAGACCTCGCCCTCCTCGCCCGGCCCCACCGGAGCACCCGTGATGGGATCGACCACGCGGTCCTCGATCTCCGGGGTGGGCAGCCCGACCGTGGCCACGCGCTTCTCGAGTGGATCGCCGGGCCGCGTCCAGTGGGTCCCTCCGGTGGCCTCGGTCAGCCCATACACGACGAGGGCGTCCATGCCGAGCCCACCCTCGCGGTCGAGGATTCGCCGCATGATCTCCGCGGGCACGGGGGCGGCTCCGATGGATCCCGTGCGGAGCGAGCGCAGGTCGTAGCGGCCGAAGTCCGGATGATTGAGAATGGTGATGAACATGGTCGGCACACCCGAGAACACGGTCACCCGCTCCGCCTCGATCAGCCGCATCGCTTCTCCGGGATCGAAGACATCCATGACCACCTGGGTCGAGCCCACGAGGCAATTGGCCGCCGTTCCCCCCATGCAGCCGAAGATGTGGAAGTACGGCACAGGGACGAAGTAGCGGTCGCGCGCCGTCCACTCGTGCAGCGCGGTGTATACGCGGCACTTGTAGTAGACGTTGCCGTGCGACAGGAGACACCCCTTGGGCTCCCCGGTGGTCCCCGACGTGTAGAGCATGGCCGCGGGATCGTCCGGCGTGACCCCGATGCGCTCGAGCACGCGAGGATCACTCCCCCGCCCCAGCGCCTCCACCTCCGCCCAGGGCCGGCACCCTGCGGGCACGCTCGAGCCCAGGACGATGACGTGGCGCAGGGCGGCCAGCCGGGGGGTCGACGCGTCGATCTCCCGGAGCAGCTCCAGATAATCGACGCCCGCCGCGTCGAAGCGGTCGGCGAGGATGAGCGCCTTGGCGTCGGACTGTCGGAGGACGTACTCGACTTCCAGGGCCTTGTAGCGGCTGTTGCAGGTGACGGTGACGCACCCGGCCTTGGCGATGGCGAGGTGCGCGACGTTCCACTCGACGCGGTTGGGCATCCAGAGAACTACGTGATCGCCCCGTCTGAGTCCGAGGGCGACCAGGCCCAGGGCGAACGCGTCGGCCCGTGCCTTGAGCTGTCCGTACGAAACGCGCTCGTCGCGGAACACGATGGCTTCGTGCGCGGGATCACGGGCCGCCGCCTCGTCCAGCATCTGACCGAGGGTGAGGGCGGGCCCGAGCCCGCGGGTCATCGTTTGACGGCCTCGATCTGCTCGAGCATCAGCCGGGCCCGGCTGAACGCCTGCGCCAGCTCCTCGTGTGACAGGCCCTGTTCGCGCGCCTTCTGGATGAGGCCGCGCACATCCTGCCATCGCTGCATCGCCGCGTCCCGGTCGCCCGCCTTGAGGAGACGGCCGATGGTTTCTCCGGCCCGGTCCGCGATGCGCTCGATGGTGCGGGCGAGGAGCTCGCGGGTTCTCCTCTCCAGGCCGAGGTCGAGATCACGGATGAGGAGGGCCCGCAGGAGAGGACGCACCGCCTCTTCCAGCTCGAAGCCCTCGATCTGCCGGCGGGCCAGGCGCATGTAGCCGTTCCAGATGCGCCGGTTCGCCGCGTGCCAGCGCCGCGGCGCGATGGACTCGACCGATGTCGCCACGAGGATTTCCCGCGCCCGCTCCAGCGCGTCGAGAGCATCGGACTCCGGCGTCTCCCTCCCCCGCGCGGTGGCCACGAGGCGGCCGATCTGTCTCACCACGCCCTGAGCGGCGAGGGCAAGGAGGGGAGCGCGCCGGGTCGCGGGCAGATCCTCGGAGTCGAGGGCCTCGCGGACGAGACGGCGGGCGTGGGCGAACTGCCGCCGCTGAAGCAGGCCGCGCCCCGCCAGCGCATAGCCTTCCCACAGCGACTCGCGCGCCTTGTCGAGCAGCTCGGAGAGCTCCTTGGTGGGGGGGGCGGCCACGATGCGCCATTCGAGCCAGAGCACGGCCATGCGGAGCAGCGCCACCCGCTCCGCCGAAGCGGGGGACATGCGGTCGGACGCAGCGAGGAGCACCTGAGCCGCGGGCTCGGCGAGGGCGCTGATACCTTCCGGGCAGCCCTCGGAGACCCCGTCAGGCGCCGCCTGTACAGCGGCTTCGAGCGCTTCCTGCGTCCCCTCCGCGTCGCCGAGGCCGTACCGCGACACGCCCACGACCACCCAGAGCGCCGCCCGCGCAAATCCCGGCTGATCGGCTTCGGCACCCTCCGCCGATTCCAGATGGGGCAAGGCCGCCTCGATGGCCTCGGCGTGCTGCCCTTCACGCTCTCGGGTCAGCGCGCGCACGACGGCCTCCACGCCTGGATCGAGCCGGACATCGGGCGCGGGTTCGGCGGCCAGCGACAAGATGGGCGGAAGGTCGACAGGGACGGGAGCGGCCGCGACGAAATCGCGCGGCGGCTGATCCGGCACCTCCTGTTCCAGCGTGACCGCAGCCGGGGCGGGAGGCACGATGCGCGCGCGAGGCCGTGATCCCGGGCGCGGCGAGCGTCTCCGCTCCGGTCCCGTGTACGGCGCTCGCGGAGGCAGCTCCATGACTACGGGTGGCTTGGCGGGAGCGGCGGTGCTCTGCGGGGCATCCGCGGGGGGCCCGGTCCGGCGACGCCGTCGCGCGGGCCGCTGCGGTTCGAGGGCCTGCGCGAGGCCGATGAAGAGGAGAATGACGGCCACCGCCGCGAGGAGCGCCACCAGTCCTTCCTCGAGGGTCACGCGGAGACGCCCTTCATGAACACGAACCCTATCACGGTGTCCGGGAGCCCGGCCAGTAGCACTTGACTCCTCTTGCGCCCGGGTATCATGATGCAGCGAGACATCAATCCCGTCCCGTGGAGGGTCAATGCGCCGCGTCGCCATCATCGGAGTGGGCGTCACCAAATTCGGAAAGCACGATCGCACGAGCGCCGAGCTCTTCGCCGAGGCCGCCGCCGCTGCGATCCGCGACGCCGATGTGCCCCCCGCGACCATCCAGGCCCTTTACTACGGCAACGTCACGGGCGGCGAGGGTGAGCGGCAGCTGCACATGGGTCCGCTCGCCGCCACCCTGCTCGGCCTGCCCACCATCCCCACCACCCGCTTCGAGAATGCCTGCGCGACGAGCCACGCCGCATTCCGCCACGCCATGATCGAAGTCGCTTCGGGTATCTCCGACGTGGTGCTCGTGGGCGGGGCCGAGCGGGTCCTCAACATTCCGACCGACGCCGCTACCGAGTACTTCGCCTATTGCTCGGACGCCTCGCTGGAGCAGACGGTCGGCCTGACCTTTCCCGGAGTCTTCGCGCTGATCGCGCGCGCTCACATGGAGAAGTACGGCACCACCGAGGAGCAGATGGCGCATGTGGCCGTGAAGAACCACCGTCACGGCGTCCTCAATCCCAAGGCCCAGTTCCGGAAGGAAATCACCCTCGAGACCGTCCTCCAGAGCGCCTACGTCGCCGATCCCCTCAAGCTCTTCGACTGTTGCCCCTTCACCGACGGCGGGGCGGCCATCGTCCTCGCTTCCGAGGAGGTGGCCAGGAAGCGGCCGCGCGCGATATGGGCCCTGTCCAGCCAGGCGGCCACCGACACCATGTTCATGCACGAGAAGCGCGACCTCTCGCGCGTGATGGCCACGGAGCGGGCGGCGGCGGCCGCCTACCGCGAGGCGGGCAAGACGCCCGCCGACGTGGACGTGGTCGAGCTCCACGACTGCTTCACCATCGCGGAGATCGTGGCCACCGAAGGTCTCGGATTCTTCGAGCCCGGCACGGGAGGGGTGGCGGCGGAGAAAGGATGGACGAGCCTCGGAGGCAAGATTCCCGTCAATCCCTCGGGCGGTCTCAAGGCCAAGGGCCATCCCATCGGAGCGACGGGGGCGGCCCAGATCGCGGAGATCGTCACCCAGCTCCGGAGCGAGGCGGGACCGCGCCAGGTAGAAGGGGCGCGCACGGGCCTGACCCACACCCTCGGGGGCAACACCGCCACCGTGCTCGTGAGCCTCTTCGGCCGTGACTGAGTCAGGTTGGCCGTGACTGAAAATTTGCTGACCCTGAAGGACTTCTTCGAGGAGGCCCGCGCCGGCCGGCTCACCGGGATCCGCTGCGGCAAGTGCGGAGAGCTTTCCATCCCGCCCAAGCAGTTCTGCCCCGGGTGCCAGGAGCGGAACTGGACACCCGTGGCGCTCGCGGGCAAGGGCGTCATCACCTCGTTCACGGTGATCCGTGTGGCTCCGCGGGGACGCGGAGACGAAGCCCCCTATGCGGTGGCGGTGGTGCGGCTCGACGAGGGCGTCTCCCTCCTCGGGCGCATCGTGGACATTCCGTTCGACACGCTCCGCTCCGGCTTGCCCGTGCGCTTCCGCCCTCTCGTGAAGGGCGAGGAGACGTCCGTCGGCTTCGGACCCGCCTGATCCTCAGCGCTTGAAGTAGCGCACCTCGAAGGTGACGCAGCCCTTCGGCACCCGGTAGGGGCCGTGCACCATGCCGGGGGGACGGCACGCATACATGCCCGCGGTGAAGGTCTGGCGCTTGCCGAGATCCATCAGCTCACCCTCGAGGATCCACACTTCCTCCCAGAAGTCGTGGGTGATCGTCTCCGAGGTCTCCACGCCCGCATCGAATCGGAGGAGCCGGGTGACGTCGCCGTCCTCGCTCCGGCTGAGGATCTTCTGGCTCACTCCCGCTCCTCCCGCCCCGCCCGTGGCTGAGGCGGCCACCGGCTCCCAGGCGATGTGGTCCGGCTTGAAGAACTCGAGCTCGGGCTTCGGCATGGCGCGCGGTCTCCCTTCGAGGTAGAAGCGTCACGAAATCGTCGATTAACGTCGTCGCCAGAGTACTGATCTTATACTTTTTCGGAAATCTCCCGACGCTCGTTCTCCCGGAAGTTTTCCCCTGGCTGAACCTGTCGCGGTTGCTCGATGCGAGGGCGGCTCCATCCCGCGCGCCCCCGCCCGGCCTTCTTGCGGCCCGCGAACACTGCCTTGACCCACGATCTCTGGGAGGCTAAGCTCGGCGGACCTATCCGACGTTTCCGAGAGCCTCGCTCGTGTTGGGAGAATGCATGACGTGTCCAGGCAGCCGGCATGAGAAGCGCGAGAGCCTCAGCTTTGCCTCGTGGGCCGTGCCACGCTGGTGGTCGCCCCTGCTTCCTGCAGCTGCCGGCGAGAAATACTGCGAGAGACCATGCGGACAGATCTATCGTCATTCCTGGGGCGTGGCCGAGGTGATCCAATAGCTCCGAGCATCGCGTGTCCCATGTTCTTGCCGCCGGCCAGCCAGGCCAGCGCCTCTGGGCGCTCCATGAGCATGAGGATTCCCGGCCAGGGTATCGTCATGACCGATTGGATGGGTTGGCCCTGTCAATGGAGTAGGCGACGCTCGGCGGCGATTTCTCTCACCCTCTCTCAGAACCCCGCGCACCTCTAACGATTCCCTTCCCCCATGTGCGGAATTGCCGGCATCTTCAAGTTCAGGCATCCGATCACGGTCGAGGATGTCTCCGCGGTATTGCGAATGCTCGATGCACAGGTTCACCGCGGACCCGATGACTGGGGACTTCTCTTGCCCAGCACGGCCGAGCGGGACCCGGAGATTCTCTCCCTGCTTGGACGTCTTGACCCGAAGCATGTCAGCACATATCCCGCTCTCGCTTCCGCCCCCGCGGTGGTGCTCGGAGCGCGCCGGCTGTCCATCATTGACCGGTCGGCACGCGGGCGCATGCCGATGGGGACGAGCGATGGCCGGCAGTGGATCGCCCTCAACGGCGAGATCTACAACTTTCGTGAGCTGCGGGCTGAGCTGAGTGCCTCGTTGCCTTTTCGGTCGACCTCCGATAGCGAAGCGCTCCTCCTGGGATGGCATGCGTGGGGCGATGGGGTGGTCGAGCGTCTACGCGGGATGTTCGCCTTCGCGCTCTTCGAAGCCACCCCGTACCCGCGCCTCCTCCTCGGGCGTGACCGGTTCGGCATCAAGCCCCTCTACACATCGGACGATCGCGCTCGGGTCGTCTTCGCCTCCGAGGTGAGCGCAGTTCTCCGGAGTGGGCTCGTGCCCTCCGTCACGGATCCCGAGGCGTTGCGTCGGTTCCTCGAGCTGGGAAACGTCCCCGCTCCCCTCACGACCATGAAGGACATCCGCCCTCTTCCGGTGGCTCACGTCGCCCAGCTCGACGCTTCCGGCTTCCGCTCGATGCCCTACTGGAATCTGGGCGAGGCGGTGGAGGCGGCTCGTGAGTCTTGTGCGCCAACCCGCGCGGCCGCGGTAGCCTCCACGCGCGCGCTCCTCGAGGAGTCGGTTCGCCTGCACCTGGTAAGTGATGTGCCCATTGGCGCCTTCCTCTCCGGGGGAATCGACTCCGCGACAATTGTCGCCTTGGCATCTCGAGAGCTCGAGCAGCCGCTGACCACGTTGACGGTGACGTTCGACGAGACCGATGTGTCCGAGGCGGGCTACGCACAGCTCGTGGCCAAGAGGTACCGCACCGACCATCGGGAAGTGCGGCTCAAAGCAGATGCGGTCTTCGATGAGCTGCCCAAGGTCATTGCGGCCATGGACCAGCCGACCGTGGATGGGCTGAATATCTGGTGCGTATCACGGGCCGCCCACGAAGCGGGTTTGCGGGTGGTCCTGTCGGGATTGGGCGGTGACGAAATCTTCTGGGGATATCGTCACATTCGCTTCGCCGGTGCGCTTGCCGAGGCGTGCCGGCTCCTGTCATCCCTTCCCGTAGGCGCCCGCCGCAGGCTCGCCAGACTCGCCGTGGGGAGTGCCCCGCTCCTTCGGCCTGGTCTCGATCGGGCCGCCTATCTCCAGACGCCGACGACGGAGAGCGCGTACCTCCTCGTCCGAGGCCTTTTCAATCCTGCCCAGGTGAGGCGGCTGCTCGGGCTCTCACCAGACATGTCCGCCGCCGCACCTTTCCCTTCGACGCAGAACGCCGGCGCAATGCGCGAAGCCCTCACGAGGCTCGATATCTCCCACTATCTCGGTCACCAGCTCTTGCGGGACGGGGATGTGATGAGCATGGCTCACTCGGTGGAGATGCGCGTGCCCTTTCTCGATCATCGCCTGGTGGAGCGCGTGCTCTCCGTGCCCACTCGCTTCAAGCTCGATCCGCAGCGTCCCAAGCCGCTCCTCCTCGATGTGCTGGACGGTCGAATCCCTCGGGCCGTCTGGAACCGGCCCAAGATGGGATTCACCTTTCCCATGGCGCGATGGATGCGGCAGCGCGCGCCGGAGCTGCGTGCGGCCAGCCTGTCGAGCAAGCTCCTCGATCCGCGCGCCGTCGACCGCGTGTGGGACGGTTTTTGCCGCGGCCGCGATGAATGGTCGCGCCCGTGGGCGCTCTACGTGCTGAGC
>DASYQB010000297.1:0-2418 GCA_036005985.1 Candidatus Methylomirabilota bacterium
GACTTCGAATACTATGAGACGGGCCAGCGGGGCGAGCGGGCGCGCGTACCCCGCCGCGAGCCTAGCTGAGCGGAGCGTGATCATACTTCAGCACGCGGACCCGTTCCATCGTGATGAGCCCGCCGGACATCATCCGGTCGACGTCCGCCAGGACCAAGTCGAGGTGCTCCTGGGAATCGACCACCTCGATGACGAGGGGCAGACCCGCGGACAGCCTCAGGATGCTCGCGGTGTGCACCACCGAGTTGGGACCGAAGCCGGCCACGCCGCGAAGGATGGTCGCTCCCGCGAGCCCGTGAGAGCGAAACAGCTCGAGGAGCGCCGCGTGAAGAGGCCGATGCTCCCAGCGGTCGCTCTCCCCGATGAAGATGCGCATCAGAACCTGCTCGCCCTCCAGCTTTCGCATGCCTAGAACCCTCCCCTTCCTCCCACCAGGACCCGGCCGAGGGCCAGCCCGAGTGTGCACACACCGAGACAGACACCGGTGGTAAGTACAACGTTGGCCCCCGCCTGGAGCCACGAGCCTTCCTCGATCAGGCGAACGGTTTCGTAGGAGAAGCTCGAGTAGGTCGTAAAGCCGCCCATCACGCCGATGGTGAGCACGAGCCGGGCCGTCTCCGAAATGGCCAGCGTCGACAAGCCCACCTGCTGGATGAGCCCGATAAGAAAGGAGCCCGCCACATTGACGATGAGGGTGCCGTAAGGGAACTCGGCTCCCCACCACCTGACGGCAAGGCCACCCACCCCGTAGCGCGCCGCCGTTCCCACCGCGCCTCCCAGGCAGATCAAGAGGAACCGCATGGGGGCGGGCTCAACCGATGGCGGGACGGCGCTCCGCCCAAGGCTGGGCCGCCTCGAATGCCGCTGAGGCCGCGAGCACGGTGCGGTCGGCGAAGCGGCGGCCCACGATCTGCAGCCCGACGGGTAGCCCGCTCGCGGTCATCCCCACCGGTACGGTCGCCGCGGGCTGGCCGGTCAGATTGAAGGGGAAGGTGAACGGCATCCAGCCGAGGGGCGAGATCTGTTGTCCGTCGATCTCCTTGACGGCCGGGCGGGCCACCTCGAAGGGGGGCACGGCCACTGTCGGCATGATCAAGAGGTCGAAGCGGGCGAGGAAGCGCTGCACGTCGGTCCAGAACTCGTGGCGACGGCGCGCCGCGGCCAGATAGCGTTCAGCGGTGATGGTCTCACCGTAGCGGAGCAGCGCCACCAACGAGCGATCGAGCTGAGCTTCGCTGTCCCCGAGCCGGGCCGCCCAGACGCCGTAGGCCTCTGCAGGCACCAACGTGCGGAAGATCTCCTCCGGATCGTCCCAGCCCGGCGTGACCACCTCGACGTGGCAGCCGAGTCCCTCGAAGAGCCCGGCGGCGGCGCCGCAAAGATCAGCGACCTCGGGGTCAACGCGCGCATAGCCGAAGTCCGCGGTCCATCCGATACTGAGCCCGGCCAGTCCCGCATCGCAGGCCTCGAGGAAGGGTGGCCCGGCATCGTGAGGGAGCGAAAGGCGGTCGCGATCGTCGGGCCCCGCCATGGCGTCGAGCATGACTGCCGCATCGCGCACGGTGCGCGTCATCGGGCCGGTGACGGAGAAAGTCTCCCATCCCGGAAAGCCGGGCCCGTGCGGCACACGGCCGAAGGAGGGCTTGAGGCCATAGATCCCACAGAAGGAGGCGGGGATGCGGATGGAGCCCCCGGTGTCGGTTCCGATGGCAAGCGGACTGAGACCCGCGGCTACTGCCGCACCCGCGCCCCCGCTCGAGCCACCGGGGGTCAGCGAAGGATTCCACGGGTTGCGGGTGATGCCGAAGAGCGGACTGTCGGTGACACCCTTGTGCGCGAACTCCGGCGTCGAGGTCTTGCCGATGAGCACGGCGCCCGCACCTTTGAGCCGCTCCACGGACACCGCGTCCTCGTCGGGCACGTGCTCGGCGAAGAGCCGCGAGCCTCCCGTGGTGAGCACGCGGCGCGTAAACACGAGATCCTTCACCGATACGGGCACGCCGTGGAGCGGACCAAGCTCCTCCCCCGTCATCACGGAGACTTCCGCGGCCTGCGCGGCGTCCCGCGCCTCTTCCATGGTGACGGTGCAATAGGCGTTGAGCGCTGGGTTGACGCGCTCGATGCGCGCGAGCACGGCCTCGGTCACCTCGACGGGAGACACCTTCCTGGCGCGGATGAGCGAGGCCAGCTCGAGGGCGGGCAGCCAGCAGAGATCGTCGGAGGCCATCAGCGCGGGGAGTTGACGCGGGCCACGGTGATGTCCACCTGCTGTATGCTGGAGCCCTCCGTCACGGTCACGCGGCAATAGTCGTGACCCTTGGCAAACTCCGCCCACGCTCCGGGGAACTTGTCTCCGTTGACGAAGCGCTCGCTCTTGGTCTCCGTCCAGCCCGCGCCGCTCAGGAGCCCGCGCGCCTG
>DASYQB010000298.1:0-1529 GCA_036005985.1 Candidatus Methylomirabilota bacterium
GGCGAGCTCGGAGTGAGCGGGCGGCCGCAGCACGGCCGTGGAGGGCTGCCCGAGCGCCTCCCCCGCCGACACGCCGAGCATGCGCTCGGCGGCGCCGTTGACGGTGGTGATGCGTCCCGAGGCGTCGAGGGAGAGCACGCCGGTGGCCACCGCGTCGAGGACCGTCTCCGTGTAGCGTCGCCGCTGCTCCACCTCCTCGTGCTTGGCCTGGAGGTCACGGTACGTGTGCTCGAGCCGCGTCTGGGAGAGGGCGAGATCGCCCGTCATGCGGTTGAACGAGTCCACGAGCACGCCCAGCTCGTCGTCGGCGCGCACCTGGACTTTGTAGTTGAGATTGCCCGCGGCCACCGCCCGCGTGCCTTCGGCGAGCATCTGCACGGGCTCCGTGATGCCCCGGGCGAGGTAGAGGCCGAACCACGTGGCGGAGAAGACGATGACGAGGGTCATGAGGAGGAAGAGGAGGATGTAGATGCCCTTGAGGGGCTGGCGGAGAAGACGCAGCTGCTTGTACTCCTGGAAGGACTGGCTGATGCCGCGCAGCCGCGTCTCGAGCCGCTGCGGCACGTAGGTGCCGACTACGATCGCTCCCAGGAGGGCGCGATCGCCCGACTTGATGGGCACGATGGCCTGGATCATGTCGCCGTTGTCGAGCTCGTGGACGGTGGTCACTTCCTGGCCGGAGAGGCCGCGGCGCAGCTGCTCCTTGTTCACCGAGCGGGTGGGCACGGTGCCGAGGGCCGCATCCTTGGCGTGCAGCACGGGTTGCCCGGCGCGGTTGAACACCGTGATGGCGGCCAGCCCCAGCCGTTCCTGCTGCCCGGTGAGATAGGTGGACAGCACGGCGCGCTGGGCGGGGGCCATGAACCCCTCGCGCGACAGCACGTCGGCCATGTAGCGCGCGTGGCGCAGGGCCATGGCCTCCTGGCCCTGGTAGTAGGTCTGCGCGACTTCGAGAGCCTGATCGAGCGGACGCTCCACCTGCGGCTTGAACCACCCCTCGATGGACGTGTTGATGAAGTTCGAGGCGATGATGAAGATGAGAATGGCCGGGGTGAGAGCGAGGGAGAGAAAGGCGAGGACGAGCTTGGTCTTGAAGCGGGCCCCCAGCACTTTCTGCCGGCGCTCGAAGGCGAGCTTGACGAGGTTGCGGAAGAGGAGGACGACGAGGAGCAGGAAGACGATCAGGTTCAGATTGAAGAGGGCAAAGACGGCCAGGTTCGAGGCGAGCGGGACCTGGGGCGTGTGGATCCACACCTTGAAGCCCCACCACGCGAGCGCGAGGAGGGCGAGGCCTCCGGAGACGATGAGTAGGTTGCGCCGGTAGTGACTCTTCTGCTCGGCCGATCCCTCGGTCAAGGGGCTCACTGCCGTCTCGTGGGCGTGAGGAGAGGGGACTGGACCCAGCCCGTCTCCGCCGCCTCGCCGCTGAAGCGGGCGATCCACGAATTGACGCCGTTGAGCGAGACGTCGGCTCTCACCCGCACGAAGTAGAGCTCGTGCGGATCGAGGGCGGCATCGGGGGCGATCTT
>DASYQB010000299.1:0-9672 GCA_036005985.1 Candidatus Methylomirabilota bacterium
CCACCGCCACCGTCTGCTTCCACAGCTGCCCAGGGTCGCCGTACAGGAGCCCGTTGCCCCCCGCCTCGTTGACGGCCTTGGTGGCGAAGATGCCGGTGGCGAGCGCCCCCCACGTTCCCCCCACGCCGTGCACGCCGACCACATCGAGGGAATCGTCGTAGCCGAGCTTCGTCTTCAGATTGCACGCGGTGTAGCAGAGCACACCGGCCAGCGCGCCGATGACGAGGGCGCCCATGGGCGTGACGAAACCCGCGGCCGGCGTCACCGCCACCAGGCCGGCCACCGCTCCCGACGCCGCCCCCAGCACCGTGGGCTTGCCGCGCGAGCTCCATTCCGTGAGCATCCAGCCCAGGGCAGCGGCCGCCGCCGCGGTATTGGTGGTGGTGAACGCGTGGGCGGCCAGGCCGTTGGCCCCCAGCGCGCTCCCCGCATTGAAGCCGAACCAGCCGAACCAGAGCAGGCTCGCCCCCATCACCGTCAAGGGCAGGTTGTGCGGTGGCATCGGCTGCTGCCCATACCCCTTGCGCTTGCCGATGACGAGCACGGCGGCCAGGGCGGAGACGCCGGAGGAGATGTGCACTACGGTGCCCCCGGCGAAATCAAGGGCGCCGAGCTTGCGGAGCCAGCCGCCGTCGCCCCACACCCAGTGAGCGAGCGGGTCGTACACGAGGGTCGCCCACGCCAGCACGAAGATGATGAAGGTGGAGAATTTCTTGCGCTCCGCGAAGGCGCCCGTGATGAGGGCGGGGGTGATCACCGCGAACATCATCTGGAAGAGCATGAAGGCCTGGTGGGGAATGGTCGCGGCATAGGCGGCATTGGGCTCCGCGCCCACCCCGCGCAGGCCCACCCACTCGAGCCCGCCGATGATGCCTCCCTTGTCCGGCCCGAAAGCGAGGGTGTAGCCCCAGAGCACCCACTGCACGGAGATCAAGGCAAGGATGATGAAGCTGTGCATGAGCGTGCCGAGCGCGTTCTTCTGCCTCACCATGCCGCCGTAGAAGAGGGCGAGGCCGGGCGCGGTCATGAGGAGCACGAGCGCCGAGGACATGAGGACCCAGGCCGTGTCGCCGGTGTCGATCTTGGCCGGCGGCGGCGTGGCCGGAGTGGCCCCCGTCGCGGCGGGAGCGGGAGCGCTCGGCGCCTGGGCCCACAGGTCGCCCGCGACGCAGAGCCCGAGCAGCGCTATGAGCGCCGCCATCACGAAGAGCCTGGAAACGCGCATCACGGCCTCTCCTTCCCGACTGATGCCATCACAGCGCGCTCTCGTCGCGCTCGCCGGTGCGAATGCGAACCGCGGTGTCCACGGGATGAACGAAGATCTTGCCGTCGCCGATATTGCCGGTCTTCGCCGCCCCCGCGAGAACGGACGCGACCTTGTCCACGAGACTGTCGGGCACCACCACTTCGATCTTGATCTTGGGAAGGAAGTCCACGGTGTACTCGCCGCCTCGGTAGAGCTCCGTATGCCCCTTCTGCCTGCCGAAGCCGCGAACCTCGGAAACCGTCATGCCGATAACGCCTATTCCGGTCAGCGCCTCCTTGACGTCGTCGAGCTTGAACGGCTTGATGATGGCCTCGATCTTCTTCATGAAATCCTCCCGGGGCGCCTTGGTCTGCACCTGTCGTGCCGGGTGACTCTGTCGGGCTCGGGCGAGATAAATCAACTGCTTGGCAAGAGAAGCGCCGGTGGGTTAAACAAACATCTGCCCATTTGGTAGGCAGATGTTGAAAAGTGCCTCGGCGCTAGGCAGAGGCTCTGCTGAGCGGAATCAGGACGTCAGTCGCGCCAGACCGTGGCTTCGACCGCGCGGCGAGCCTTACCAGCCAGCTCGACCTCGACCTGCGGCTTCGGGAGAGCAGCCTCGATGGCGCTCCAGACATTGCGAAGGTCCGGACTCTTCTGCGCCGGGAACACTCCCGCGATGGAGGGCGGACTATCCGTGGTGAAAGCTCCGGAGCATACGACCACGGGCACCTTGCTCCCGCGCCGCTCCATCTGGCGGAGAAATCCCATTCCGTCGAGGTGAGGCATGCGGAGGTCAAGGACGATGATGTCGGGTCGCACACGATCGAGAGCGGCCAGGGCGTCGAGCCCATCGACCGCCTCGAACACTTCGAAGTCCCCCTCGAAACCCATCCGGTAGAGAGCCCGCCACGCCGGATCGTCGTCAACGAGCAGCATCTTTGTCATGGGTAGCACCTCCTGGGAGACAGCAATTGCAAGCGGACGGCCGGGGGGCGAAGTACGCCTTTGTGCGTACTTACACGGAGGGCGATACGAGGGGGCGTCAGAAGCCGCGGTTATCAGGGTGACACCGTCCACGGCAGAACACCCCGGCGTCAGCCTCGCCGCTGGGGAATGCCGTGACGGCGCATCTTCGAGTACAAGGTCGGTCGGCGCAGTCCGAGGAGCGCGGCCGCTGCCTGCTTGTTCCAGCCCGTGGTCTCGAGGGCGCGCATGATGGACAGGCGCTCGATCTCCTCGAGCGAGCCGGACGGTGGGGCGGGGCTGAGGAGAGGCGCCCCGGCATTGAGAGCCTCCGGCAGATCCGCCACCGTCACTTCCCGGCCTCGCGCGACGAGAATGGCGCGCTCGATGACGTGCTCCAGCTCCCGCACGTTGCCGGGCCACATGTAGGAGAGGAGACGGCGGAAAGCCTCGGGGTCGATTCCCTCCAGCGGGCGATTGTGCTTGAGGATGAAGCGGTCGAGGAAGCTCTTGGCGAGCATGGGAATGTCCTGGGTCCGCTCGCGGAGCGGGGGCAATTCCACGGTCACCGTGTTGATGCGGAAGTAGAGATCCTGGCGGAGCGAGCCGTCACGCACCGCGGCCTCGGGCTCACGGTTCGTGGAGGAGATCAGGCGGAAGTCCACGGGCACGGCGCGACTACCCCCGAGTCGCCGCACGGAGCGGTCCTCGAGCACGCGCAGGAGCTTGGCCTGGAGATCCGCGGGCATCTCGGTGATCTCGTCGAGGAGCACGGAACCCTTGTGCGCCTCTTCGAGGAGGCCCGCCCGCTCCGACGTGGCGCCGGTGAACGCCCCCTTCACGTGGCCGAAGAGCTCGGACTCGATCAGGTCCTTGGGGAGGGCGGCGCAGTTGATCTTGACGAGCGGCCCATGGGCCCGCGGGCTCTTGGCGTGCACGGCGTTGGCGGCCAGCTCCTTGCCCGTCCCGCTCTCGCCCACGATGAACACGTTGGCGTCCGAGGCGGCCACGGAGTCGAGGAGCTCGAATACCCGGCGCATCGTGGGCGAGCTGCCGAGCATCTCCCCGTAACCCAGCTGCTCGGCGAGCTGGCGACGGAGATCGGAGGTCTCGGCGAGGAGATGCCGGCGCTCGAGGGCCTTGCCGAGAAGGGTCAGCATCTCCGCGGAGTCGAACGGCTTGGTGACGAAGTAGAAGGCGCCTTCCTTGGTCGCTTCCACGGCCTTCGCGATCGAGCCGTGGCCGGTCATGATGATGACCTCGATGTCGGGATCACGTCCCTTGAGGATCTTCAGGAGACTCAGGCCGTCCCCATCGGGGAGGACGAGGTCGACGAGCGCCACCGCGAAGTCCCGGCCATCCATGCGGGTGGAGGCCTCGGCGATATTCCCTGCCGTCTCTACCACGTAGCCGTCCCGCTCGAGGATGAGGCGGAGAGCCTCCGCGATCGAAGGCTCGTCGTCCACCACCAGCACTTCGGGTTTCACGGCGCCTCCACCGGCAGGAGCACGCGCACCTGCGTGCCCCGCCCGATCTGGCTTCGGATCTCGATGCGGCCGCCGTGCTCCTCGATGACCGAGCGCGCGATGGCCATGCCGAGGCCGGTGCCCGTTTCTTTGGTGGTGAAGAAGAGATCGAAGGCGCGCGCGCGCGTCTCGTCACTCATTCCACACCCCGTGTCCTCCACCGTCGTTTCCAGGAACCCCCGCTCCACGGCGCGGGTGCGAAGGGTCAGGCTGCCGTCATCATCCATCGCTTCCAGCGCATTGCTGATCAAATTCAGAAACACCTTGCGCAGCTCGCGGGCATCGAGCATGGCCGCGGGCAGCGCCGCGTCGAGATCGAGGGTAACCCGAACCTTCCTGCCCTGTGCCCGCGCCTGGGCCAGATCGAGACAGGACTCGACAAGGCCATTGAGGCTGGTGGGCACCCGCCGCAGGGTCGTCGGCCGGCCGAACTGGGTGATCTCGCGGACCAGCTCGGCCATGTGATCGACCTCGTGGCTGATCCGCCGCGCGACCTCTACCCCCTCCGTGTCCTTGGCCACGCCCAGCCGCTGCTCGAGATAGTCGGCGAAGAGCTTGAGGCCCCCCAGGGGGTTCCGGAGCTCGTGGGCGACCTGGGCCGCCATGCGCCCGAGGGCGGCGAGGGCGCCGCTGCGCAGCCGCTCGAGCTCCCGCGTGCTCTTGAGAGCCACCGCGGCCTGCGAGGAGAACAGCGCGAGCAGATCGAGATCGTCCGGCGTCGGCTGCACCATCGTCTCCAAGACGAGCGCGCCGGCGGCTCCGCCCCCCACGAAGAGCGGGGCGCCCAGTCGAACGCGCCCACCTGCATCGGTGACCGCCGACGGGATCTTCCGCTCGATCACCGTCATGGCGGTGGCCGCGAGGTCATCGAGCGGGCCCGGCGCGGCACCCGCACTGGCCATGGGCACGAGCCGGCCCTCCTCGAGCAGGAAGACGACCGCGCGATCCGCCTCCGTCGCCTCGACCGTGGCGTGGGCCACCGTGTCGAGGACGCGCTCCATCGTTCCCGATGAGCCGAGGGCCTCGCCCACGACTTTGAGCAGGGTGCGGTCCCGTGTCCACCGGCGCTCGGAGAGCGCCCGCCCGATCTTTCCCCGCAGCTCCTCGGGCACGAACGGCTTGGTCAGGTAGTCGAAGGCGCCCTCGCGCAGCGCCTCCACCGCATTGTCGATGCTCCCGTGAGCGGTCATGATGAGAACCGGCAGTCGAGGCTGGCGCTGATGCGCCGCCTCCATCAGCTTGAGGCCGCTCACCGGCTCCATGCGCAGATCGAAGAGGGCGACGTCGAAGCCCTTTCCGTCGAGGAGGAGCACGGCGTCCCGGTAGCTCTGGGCTAGGCTCACGTCGAGCCCCATGGACTGGAGCCTCATCTCGAGCACCTCGAGGATGCGCGGGTCGTCGTCGACCACGAGGGCGCGCCCGGTGCTCATGGCTCTTCCCCCTCAGCGTCCACGGCCGGTCGGCCTCGGCGGGGCAGCGCGACCACGAAGCAGCTGCCCTGCCCCTCTTCCGACTCCACGCTCACCCGCCCGCCATGCGCCTCGACCAAGCCCTTGACGATGGCGAGGCCGAGACCCGAGCCGCCGCGTCCCCGGTGAGCCTGCTGATAGGGATCGAAGATGCGCCCGAGCTCGCTCGCGGGAATTCCGATCCCCGTGTCCCGGACGAGGAGCTCGATCTCCTCTCCCCGGTCGGTCAGCCCCACCATGATAGCCCCTCGATCGCCGGTGAACTTCACGGCGTTGCCGATGAGATTGACCATCACGCGCAGGAGACGGTCCTCATCACCCAGGAGCCCGAAGTCCGAGCCGCTGGTGGTCCGGCCGATGGCAAGACTCTTCTCCTCGATCTGGGGGCGCAGCTCCTCCAAAGCCTGGACGATGATCTTCTCCATGTCCACCAGCCGCCGCTCGAGAGGAAGGACGCGGGCGCGGAGGCGCGAGAGCTCCAGTACCTGGTTCACGAGGCCGAGGAGCCGGTCCGAGCTCCCCGCGATGATCTCCACGAGGCGGCCTTGCTTGGGGGTGAGGGGGCCGGGCACGCGGTCGAGGAGCAGATGAGTCGCCTCCTTCACCGAGGTGAGGGGCGTCCGCAGCTCGTGAGAGATGTGGGAGAAGAGCTCTTCCTTGAGGTTGTCGACTTCACGGAGCCGCTCCGCCATCCGATTGAAGGACCGCGCGAGGCCGCCGATCTCGTCCCGGCTCCTCACGAGGAGCGGCTGGGTGAAAGCGCCGTCGGCAAGCTGGCCGGTGGCTACGGAGAGACGGCGCAGCGAGCGCGTCAGGTATGCGGTGAGCAGGCCCGCCGTCAGGAGGGCGGTGGTCAGGCTCGCCAGGAGGGCCCAGAACACCGTGTTCCACGTCTGGGCCTCGAGCTCGCGCGCCTCGAGCTGCGCGTCTTCCAGGGCGCCGTAGGTGGCACCGAGCAGGCGATCCAGGTGCGCGCCGGTGCGGTCGGCGGCCGCGCGCTGCTCGGCGCTCAGCCCGGGCCCCATGCCGGCCAGCCTGCGATAAGTCGAAAAGGCGACGGTGGCCTCCTGGTGCTGCGATCGCTCCTCTTCCGTGCCGAGGAAGGCCCGAAGCAGGCTCAGATCCTTGGTCATGCGGGCTGCCCGCTCGTTCCAGATCCTCTGCGCTCCCTCGGCAGTCCCTGAGCCGGCGCTCTCATCGGTTCGCGCGAGCCCCGTCAGCTGCTCACGAAGGGAGGCGGCCATGCGCAGGGCGGGGACCGACTGCGTCGCGATCGCGCGGTTGACGTCGACGAGCCTGCTGATGGCGAGCAGGCTCCAGGTGCCGACCCCGGCGAGAGCGAGGATCAGCAAGGCGGTAGTTACGAAGACCTTGTGGGAGAGACGCATGACGTGATTCCAAGCTAGCACAGCCTCTCCCCAGCGTCACCAGACTGACACTCGGGCTCGGCTCCCGAGCCGGCAACTCAATGAAGTACAGTCTTTTATGGTATTTGGTTGCTATCTGATGAGACTCAACCTCGGGGAACCACCCCGTCGAAATCGGGAGAAATCGCCTCCTTAAAGGGTTCGAGGGGGCGTTATGAGCCTTTGCCGGCCATCGGCCCCTTGCCTTGACAGGCCTTGAACGGGCGAGCAATATGGCCCCGCCATGGACTTCGGCTTCTCTCTTCCGGGTCGCGGACCGCTCGCCACACCTGACGTGCTGGTCAAGCTCGCCCACAAGGCCGACGATCTTCGGTACTCGTCCATCTTCGTGACCGATCACGTGGTCATTCCGACCACTCAGAGCACACCCTACCCGTACGCCACGACGGGGAAGTTCGCCGGGGATTGGGTCAACGGCTACCTCGAGCCCCTTGCCCTCATGAGCTTTCTCGCAGGGGAGACTTCGCGGGTGCGGCTCGGGACCAGCGTGCTCGTCATCCCGTATCGGAACCCGGTGGTGACGGCAAAGACGTTGGCCACGCTCGATGTCATGTCGGGGGGCCGCGTCATCCTTGGCGCGGGAGTGGGCTGGTTCAAGGAGGAATTCGAGGCGCTTCACGCCGAGCCCTTCGAGCGGCGCGGGCCGGTGACCGATGAATACATCGCTCTCATGCGGGCGTGCTGGACGCGCGAGCCGGTGGATTGGCCGGGACCGATCTACCGCATGGGCTCGGTCAGCGCCATGCCCAAGCCCAAGCAGAAGGGGGGCATCCCGGTGTGGACGGGCGGCCACACCGACGCTGCCCTGCGCCGGGCGGGCGAGCAGTCTGACGGCTGGCATCCGATTGGCCTACGGCCGCCCGCCATGCTGCTCCCTGAAGAGTTCCGGGACAAGGTGGCCATCGTCCACGACTGGGCGAAGAAGGCCGGCCGTGATCCGAAGGCGATCACGCTGTCCTTTCGCTGTCCCCTCGAGCTATTGCCCAAGCGGGCGAAGCCAACGGGGGGTGATCGCACGCTCTTCCGGGGTACCGCGGCCGAGGTGACGGCGGACATCAAGACCTACCAGGCGCTCGGCGTCACCCACTTCGTCTTCGATCCCGTGGCGCAGGATCTCCGTGGGTGGCTCACCATCATGGAGCGCTTCGCCGAAGAGGTCCGGCCCCGCGCGCGCGGCAGCTCGAGCCGGAGCTGAGCCCGCTCATGAGCGCCCTGCCGGCCGAGGTGGCCGACTTCATCGCCTCCGCGCGGGTGGGACGCCTCGCCACGGCAGACCGAAGCGGGCAGCCGCTCGTCGTCCCCTTCTGCTACGCGTGGGACGGCGAGGCCCTCGTGTCGGCTATCGACGCCAAGCCGAAGCGCTCGGGGGAGCTAGCGCGCGTGCGCAATATCCGGGAAAATCCCAAGGTCTCCGTGGTCATCGACCAGTACGAGGAAGAGTGGAGCCGGCTGCGCTGGGTCATCATCCAGGGCATCGCGGAGATCCTCACCGCCGGGCGTGACTTCGCCAAGGGCGTGGATCTTCTCGTGTCCAAGTATCCTCAGTACGTCGGCATGGGTCTCTCCCGCGATGGCGGCACCATGATCAAGGTCAGGCCCGGCAAGGTTCTCCAGTGGCGTTACGCGAGCTAGCCGCCCTGGGCCGGGCGCGGGAGGGCCGCCCTCTCTCGCTCGAGGACGCCATCGCCCTCCTCGATTCCGGTCCCTCGATGCTCACCGACCTTCTCGCCGCCGCGGCGGCGGCACGGGACGGCGGCCGGGGCCGCCGCATGACGTTCTCGGCCAAGGTCTTCGTGCCCTTGACCAATCTCTGTCGCGACTATTGCGGCTACTGTACCTTCCGGCGCGATCCGGGGGAGCCCGGCGCCCTCACCATGACGCCCGAGCAGGTTCTCGCCCTCACCCGAGCGGGCGAGCGGCTCGGCGCCAAGGAAGCGCTCTTCTCCCTCGGCGACCGACCCGAAGCCATTTTCCCCGAGTACCGCGAGTTCCTGAATCGCATGGGGCACGTCACGACCCTCGGCTACCTGAGACAGGTGTGCGAGCTCGTGACGAAAGAAACGGGCCTCCTGCCCCACGCCAACCCGGGCCTCATGGGCGAGCGTGATCTCTCCGCATTGCGCGAGGTCAACGTGAGCATGGGTATCATGCTCGAGACGCTCTCGGAGCGCCTGCTCGGTCCCGGCCTCGCCCACGATCGCGCGCCCGACAAGGTGCCCTCGCGCCGGCTTCGCACCATCGGGCTGGCGGGAAAGCTCGCCATCCCCTTCACTACGGGCATCCTGATCGGTATCGGCGAGACCCACGCCGAGCGCGTCCACGCCCTCATGGCCATTCGCGAGCTCCACGAGCGCTACGGACACATCCAGGAAGTCATCGTCCAGAACTTCCGTCGCAAGCCGGGCATTCCCATGCGCGATCACGCCGAGCCGCCCATGGACGACCTGCTCCGCACGGCGGCGGTGGCCCGGCTCGTTCTCGGCCCCGACATGAACATCCAGGTGCCCCCCAATCTCTCGGACACGGATTTCGCGCGGCTGCCCGAGGCGGGCATCAATGACTGGGGCGGCGTGTCGCCCCTCACGCCCGATCACATCAATCCCGAGCGGCCCTGGCCCGGGCTCGCCGCCCTCCGGCGCGCCACGGAAGGCGCGGGGCTCGAGCTTCGTGAGCGGCTGGCCGTCTACCCCGAATACGCCGGGCGTCCGGAATTCCTCGACGAGGGGCTGCGGCCCAAGGTCAAGCGCCTCGTGGACGATCACGGCCTCGTGCGAGGTGACCTCGAAAGGTGGCGAACGTGGAACTGAACGGAAGCCCGATGACCCTGGACTGGATCGACAAGGACGTGCGCCGCATCCTCGGCCGCGCTCTCGAGGGCAGCGAGCTCACGGTGGACGAAGGCATCCGCCTCACCGAGGTGCAGGGGCGCGAGCTGCACGCCCTCGCCCTCGTGGCCGACGAGATGCGCCGGCGGCAGGCGGGCGACATCGTCACCTACGTGGTCAACCGCAATATCAACTTCACCAACGTCTGCATCA
>DASYQB010000300.1:0-4879 GCA_036005985.1 Candidatus Methylomirabilota bacterium
CAAGGCCCTCGCGGAGAGCGGCCTCGAGAGCCGCATGCTCCTCCAGGTGCACGACGAGCTCCTCTTCGAAGCGCCCGAGGCCGAGGTGGCGCGCCTGGAGTCCCTCGCGCGGCAGGTGATGGAGTCGGCCATGGCCCTCGATGTGCCGCTCAAGGTCGACGTCAAGACGGGAGTGGACTGGGCGCAGGCGTGAGGCGCTTCCTCCTCGTCGGCCTCACCGGCAGCATCGCCACCGGGAAGAGCACGGTGAGCCGGATGTTCGCCCACCTGGGAGCCCGCGTCCTCGACGCGGACCTCCTCGCCCGCGAGGTGGTCATGCCCGGCCAGCCCGCCTATCACAAGATCGTGGAGGAGTTCGGCCAGGGGGTGGTCCAGGAGGACGGCACGCTCGACCGCAAGGCCCTCGGCGCCATCGTCTTCGCGGAACCGGCGCGCCGGAAGCGCCTCGAGGAGATCACTCATCCCGCCATCGCGGCGCGGCAGCAGCGCATTCTCTCCGTGCTCGACGAGGAGGCGTTCGAGGGCATCGTCATCTGGGACGTGGCCCTCCTCTTCGAGACGGGCGGGGTGGCGAAGATGGATCGCGTGGTCGTGGTCGCGACCGATCCCGAGACGGAGCTGGGCCGCCTCATGACGCGCGACGGCATGGCGGAGGCCGACGCCCGCGCGCGCATCGCGAGCCAGATACCCGTGGCCGAGAAGGCGAAGCGCGCGCACTACGTCATCGACAATTCCGGCGACCGTATCCAGACCGAGCGCCAGGTCAAGGGAGTATACGAGGCTCTCCTCGGCGAGCTCGCGGCCAGGCTCCGGGCGTGAGCCCGCGCCGGAATGCCCGGGCGCTCGTCCCGCCGACCCGGCGCTACCCGGCGTCGGGCAAGACACGGGCGCTCGGCCAGCATTTCCTCCACGACGACGCCGTCTCCGAGCGCATCGTGTCGCTGGTCGCGCCGACTTCCCGGGATCTCGTCCTCGAGATCGGACCAGGCCAGGGCGCCCTCACCGGTCGTCTCGCCCGCGCGGCGGGGCGGCTCCTCGCCATCGAAGTTGATGGGGAGCTGGCGGCCACCCTCATGGCGCGCTTCGCCGGCACGCCCCATGTCGAGATACGCACGGCCGATGCCCGCTCATTCGACTATTGGCGGCTGCACGAGCTCAAGCCCGATCCGGCCGGCCGGGTGCTGGTCGTCGGCAATCTCCCGTACAGCGTGGGCAAGCCCATTCTCATGGCCCTCGTCGAGGCCGGGAAGGTCATCGACGAGATGGCTCTCATGCTTCAGAAGGAAGTTGCCGAGCGCGTGGCCGCCCGCCCCGGGGGCAGGACATACGGGAGCCTCACGGTTCTGACGCAGCTCGCCTGTGAGGCGCACCTGGCTTTCACGGTGCCGCCCGGAGCCTTTAGGCCGCCGCCGCAGGTCGAGTCGGCGGTTCTCCATCTTCACGTTCGTCCCGAGCCCCGCGTGGCCGTCCTGGACACCCCACGATTCCGTGAGGTCGTGCTGGCCGCCTTCGGCCAGCGCCGAAAAAATCTCGCCAATGCCCTCGCGGCCGGTCTCGGCCTCAGTCCCGACCGCGCGCGAACCCTGTGCGCCGACGCCGACGTCGATCCAGGCCGTCGCGCGGAGACACTCTCCCTCGACGAGTTCGTCCGCCTCGCCACCTCCGCCTCGCGCCACTGACCGCGCCCTAGTCACACGTGAGCGTATCCAACATCGGACACTTGCCCTTCCGCCACCGGTGGGATATTGGTGGACCCCGGTGAACACGACCGAATACCCGCAGCTCGTACACTTCTTGACCAGTCAGTTCGCCGGCGTTGACCGTCGGTTCGACGGTCTCCGTGAAGAGCTTCATAGCCACTTCCGGGAGACCCACGGCCACTTCGACGAGATCTACCGCCGTCTCGAGCGACTGGAGCAGGAATATCAGGCCATGGTGCAGGCCCTGCGAAGGATCGAGGCGCTGATGATCGAGGAGGGCGGCCGGCGCGAGCTTCTCGAACGCCGACTGGAGAGCCTCAGACAGCAGCTCGTCGCCCTTCAGCTAAGAATCGACGATCTCGAGCAAAGGCTCAGGCCCTAGCTCCGCGAAACGACGAACACCGCTCCTGTGACCGGGCGGGTGGCGGTGGGGCGGGGGGCGCGCTCCCCAGGCCCGTGTCTTCTGGGGAGATTCTCCGAAGCGAAAAACCACAATCTCGTGGCGGGCCAGAGTGGCCCAGGGGAATGCGACTCGGCGTGGCCTGGGGAGCGCGCCCCCCGCCCCGCCGCCACCCGTCCGCCTCAAAGCTCGTATGCTCGCGTCTCGGCGGCGCGCGCCCCGTTTTTTCGCCCCCGCGCGACGGGGTGGTAGGATGACTGCGCCGCCGTGAGTACCCTTTACCGACCCGAGCCTGTCCCGATCGACGTCCCCACCGAGCCCTCCGTCCGCCTGATCCCCCTGGGTGGTCTCGGGGAGATCGGCCTCAACATGATGCTCGTGGAGTCGGGCGACGACATCGTGGCCGTGGATTGTGGCCTCCTCTTTCCGGACGACGAGATGCCCGGAGTGGACTACGTCATCCCCGATTTCACCTATCTTCGTGAGCACCGGGAGCGATTCCGCGCCGTCGTCCTCACCCACGGCCACGAGGATCACGTGGGCGCCCTGTCCTATCTCCTGCGCGAGTTCGACGTGCCCGTGTACGGCACGCCGCTCACCCTCGCCATCGCGCGCCACCGCCTGCAGGAGCAGGGCGTGCTGGAGCGCGCGGATCTCCGAGCCTACGAGCCCGGAGACGAGATCAGGGCGGGCGCCTTCGTCATCATCCCCATCCGCGTCACCCATTCCATCGCCGACGGCATCGGGCTCGCCATCGAGACGCCGGTGGGCACCATCATCCATACCGGCGATTTCAAGCTCGACCCGCGTCCGGTAGACGCCGAGCAGCCCGATTACGCCAAGTTCGACGCCCTCGGCGAGCGCGGGGTGCTCTGCCTCTGCTCGGATTCCACCAACGTGGGCCGGCCGGGCCGCACCGGATCCGAGACCGAAGTGGGGGAGGCGCTCCAGGGCCGCTTCGCCGAGGCGCCGGGGCGGATCCTCGTGGCCACCTTCGCCTCGCATATCCACCGGATCCAGCAGGTCTTGAACCTGGCGGCGGCGGGCGGGCGCAAGGTCGCTCTCCTCGGCCGCAGCATGGTCGCCAATGTCGCCGTCGCCTCGGAGATGGGCTACCTCAAGGTTCCCGAGGGACTGCTCGTCTCGCTCGAGGATCTGGGCGGGCTCCCCGCGCGCAAGCAGGTCATCCTCTCCACGGGCAGCCAGGGTGAGACCCACTCCGCCGTCTCTCTCATCGCCGCGGGCGAGCACAAGTACGTGGAGGTGGGGCCGGGCGATCTCGTGATCTTCTCGTCACGCGTTATTCCAGGCAACGAGCGGGTGATCGGGCGCGCCATCAATGCTCTTCTCAAGCGCGGGGCCGAGGTGCTCTGGGAGGACGTGGCCTTCGTCCACGTCTCCGGCCACGCGAGCCAGGAGGATCTGGAGCAGATGATCGCGCTCACCCGGCCGAAATACTTCATGCCCGTACACGGCGAGTATCGCCATCTCCTCCAGCATTCCCGGCTCGCCGAGAAGGCCGGCGTTCCCCGCGACCAGATCTTCCTCGTGGAGGACGGGCTCGGGCTCGAGCTCAGCAAATCCGGTGCCCGCGTCCTCGGCGGCTATCCGGCGGGGCGCGTCTTCGTGGACGGCAAGGGCATCGGCGACGTGGGGCAGGTCGTGCTCCGCGACCGCCAGCTCCTCGCGGAGGCGGGGATGGTGGTGGTGGCGCTCACCGTGGACAAGACCACGGGCTCGGTGGTGGCGGGACCCGAGATTGCCTCCCGCGGGTTCGTGTACATGAAGGAGTCCGACGAGCTCATGGACGAGGTGAAGCAGGCGGTGCGCGCGGCCCTCGCCGCCCGTCAGGAGCCGGAAGTGATAGACCGCGAGCTGATCGGCGCCGTGGTGCGGAGCGCGGTGCGCCGCTTCATCAACCAGCGCTTCGATCGCAAGCCCGTGGTCATTCCGCTGGTCCTGGAGGTCTGATGGCCGCCCCCGCGCACGAGCGGCCCACGCTCCCCGTGTCCGCGTCGAAAGGCGACGGGCCGGCGCGCCTCTCCCGCAAGGTCAAGCGCGAACAGGGGCGATGGGTGCGCGAGGTCAAGGGCATTCTCGCCCTCGCCCTGTCGGGCTTCGGCTTCGTGGCGCTTTACGCCTACGATCCGACGCTTCACCTCTTCGATCAGACGAGCCCGGTGGGCCCCGTGGGGGTGTGGCTGGGCTGGGTGTTCTTCTGGGCTTTCGGCTATGCGGGGTATCTCTTCCCCATTCTCCTCGCGGGCTACGGCGCCTCTGCCTTCATCCGCTCGCGCATGGTCACGGGATGGCCCGCGATGGCGGGCCTGGGACTCCTCCTGATCAGCGTCACCGGCATCCTCACCCGCCTCAGCGACACCCTAGCCGTGCAGCGCATCCACAAGGGCGGAGTGCTCGGCTGGACGGTCTCGGAGGCGCTGCGCGCTTCCGTGGGGAGCGTGGGCACGTGGATCATCCTGCTCTCCATCGTCCCCGTCGCCGTCCTCTTCATCACGCGCGTGTCGCTCCATGTGATGTCGCAGGCTATCGGACGGCGGCTGGGATTGTTCGACGAGAAGCAGGCGGCGAGCACCAAGATGGCCGCGCCTCGCCTCGATCCCGCCATCGCGCCTGACGAGCCGCTGGAGCCGCCGCGGCTTGTCGTCAAGGAGCCGCCCAAGCCCAAGGGCTCGCTGGTGGAGAAAGGGCTCGCGTGGCAGGAGACCTTTGACTTCGGCAAAGGCGGCGCGCGCGCCTTCCAGCTCCCGCCCGTCGGCCT
>DASYQB010000301.1:0-2310 GCA_036005985.1 Candidatus Methylomirabilota bacterium
TGACGATGACGATGCTGAGGATCGGCGCGTTCTCGACGGGGCGGATCACCACGCGCTCGATGACGAGGCCCGCGACGAAGGCGATGGCCACCGTGCAGCAGAACGCGACCCAGTACGGCATGCCCGCCTGGAGAAACGTCCACGCGAGGTACGTGCTGAACATCGCCATCTCGCCCTGGGCGAAGTTCACCACGTCGGTGGCCTGGTAGATCATGACGAGGGCCAGCGCGAGGCTCGCGTAGATGCCGCCGGTGGCGAGCCCCGAGACGACCTGCTGGACGAAGATGTCCATCCGCGCTCCTAGTAGCCCGTCGGAGAAACGTAGCTAGAGCGATGAGAAGGGTCCAGCTGCGAGGCGGCGCCCGATGGCCGCACGCGAGGCGTACGCGCGTAGGGGGAGTGCGGGGCCATGTCTGGGCCCCGCAGACGAAAGATCGTCGGCCCGATTGTCTCGCGCATTTCGTGGCACGGCGGTCGAGGGCGCCAACGAAGCAGATGGGCCCTTATCATCGCTCTAGTACCCCAGATACGAGCGCCGGATGGCGTCGTCCTTCTTGAGCTCGTCGGCCCGGCCCGACATCACCACGCGCCCGGTCTCGAGCAGATACGCCTGATCCGCCAGGTCGAGCGCGAGGGCGGCGTTCTGCTCCACGAGGAGCACGCTCACGCCCTCCTCGCGGTTGATCCTCCGCACGATGCGGAAGATCTCTCGCACGATCAGCGGGGCGAGACCGAGGGACGGCTCGTCGAGCAGGAGCAGGCGCGGGCCCGACATGAGCGCACGGGCCACCGCGAGCATCTGCTGCTCGCCCCCGCTCAGGGTGCCGGCCTGCTGGCGCCGGCGCTCCGCGAGCACGGGGAAGTGCTGATACACCTTCTCGTAGGCGCCCTCGAGGCCCGACCGGTCGCGGCGGACATAGGCCCCGAGCCGCAGGTTCTCCTCGACCGTGAGGTCGACGAAGGTGCCGCGGCCCTCCGGCGTATGGGCAATGCCGAGGCGCACGATGTTCTCCGTCGTCTTCCCGTCGATCCGCTGGCCGTCGAAGCGCACCTCGCCGGACGTCTTGACCATCGCGCAGACGGCGCGAAGCGTGGTGGTCTTGCCCGCGCCATTGGCGCCGAGGATGGTGGTGATGCCGCCCGCTTCCACGGCGAAGCGGAGCCCGTGGAGGACCACGGTGCTGCCATATTGCGCGCGAAGGTCCTCGGCCTCGAGGATCGCGGGCACGGATCAGTTCTCGCTGCCGAGATACGCGCGAATCACTTCGGGGTCGCGCTGCACCTCGGCCGGCGCGCCCTCGGCGATCTTCCTGCCGAAGTCGAGCACGATCACGCGGTCGGAGACCTGCATCACCAGGCTCATGTGGTGCTCGACGAGCAGCACGCTCACCCCTCGCCGCTCGCGGATCGAGCGCAGGATGGCGGCCAGCGCGCCGACTTCCTCGTGGTTCAGGCCCCCCGCGGGCTCGTCCACGAGGAGGAGCTTGGGCTGACCCGCCAGGGCCCGCGCCAGCTCCACGCGTTTCAAGGTGCCGAACGGCAGGCCCGCCGCGGGATGCGCGGCGACGGCCTCGAGCTCGAGGAAGGCGATGATCTCCATGGCCGCCTCGCGCATCTGCTGCTCTTCCCGGGTGACCCACGGCAATCGCAGCGCATTGCTGAGGAAGTCGCTGTGCGTCCGCGCGTGCACGCCGACCATCACGTTCTGCAGCACGGAGAGCGTCGGGAAGAGCGCGAGGTTCTGGAAGGTGCGGCCGATGCCCAGCGCGGCGACGTGATGCGGGGTGTCCCTCACGATGGACTTCCCCTCGAAGAGGACGTCGCCCGCGCTCGGCGTGTAGAGGCGGCTCACGCAGTTGAACAGCGTGGTCTTGCCCGCGCCATTGGGGCCGATGAGGCCGACGATGTGCCCCGGGGCCATCTCGAAGGACACCGCGTCGAGCGCCACGATGCCGCCGAAGCGCATCGAGACCTTGCGGACGTCCAGCAGCGATGTGGATGCGAGCGGCCCCATTGCCCTCCAGATGTCCCCGACACGAGCGCTGCGAGGGAGCATGTCGGCGTGGCGCTTCTGCAGCGTGGCCTATAGTTTATAGAGAGTGGTCCCGTCTTTTGTCAATTCGAAAGAACACTTCCTGGGTATAATCGCGGGACGGCAGGCCCGGTTCCCGGGTCGAGCCCAGGCCGCGTCGAGCACGAAACCCAGCGCACCGAATTCGGGGAGATCCATGGCTCATCAGTTCATCTTCACCATGAAGGACCTCAGAAAAATCGTTCCTCCCAAGCGGGAGATCTTGAAAGGCATCTGGC
>DASYQB010000302.1:0-5304 GCA_036005985.1 Candidatus Methylomirabilota bacterium
CCGGCGAGTCGATGAGCACGCAGGCCCGCGCCGCAGGCAGCGGCAGCGGAGCGGAAGAATTGTCGTGTGGCATCTCGCCATACCCGGAGCAAGTCCGGTGCCACGGGAGCGACGAAGCTAAGCGGGCGTGGAGCGAAGGAAATACTCCGAAAGGGAGGCTATGCCCGGCACGGGAGCGGGGGAAACCTTGCCGATCGGCAAACCACGCGCCGGCCGACCGGCAAATTCTCGACCGGTGGAAAGCGACTAGCGGGTGGAGGACAAGCGGGAGCGGAGGGTCTGCCGCGAGATGCCGAGGGCTTCCGCCGCCTTGGTCTTGTTGCCATTCATCTTCTGCAAGACCATCCGGATGTGGGCGTGGCCGATCTCGTCGAGCGAGGGAGGCGCCTCGCTCTCTCCGGACGCGGCTGGCTCGTCCGCGCCCGCCCTCGCCGCTTCCATCCGGTAGAGAAAGGACACGTCCTCTGGAGCGGACTCCGGCGGCACGGGAGCGATCTCCGCGGGGAGCTGCTCCGCTCCGATGAGATGCCCGGGGCACAGGATGACCAGTCGCTCGATGAGGTTCCGCATCTCACGCACATTCCCCGGCCACCCGTAGGTGACGAGGCGCCGCTCCGCCTCCGGAGTGAATCCCCTTACCCGATCGCCGTGCTGCGCGCTGATGCGGCGCAGCCAGTGCGCAGCCAGGGGCAGGATGTCGTCGGGGCGAGCCCGGAGAGGCGTCAGGGCAATGGGAGCCACGAGGAGCCGGTAGTAGAGATCCCCGCGGAAGGTGCCCTCGGCGACCATGGCCTTGAGGTCACGATTGGTGGCGGCGACGATCCGGGTGTTCACGCGAACCTTCCGCGTTCCCCCCACTCGGAGGAAGGTCTGGTCGTCCAGGAAGCGGAGCAGCTTGGCCTGGCAGGACAGAGGCATGTCGCCGATCTCGTCGAGGAAGAGGGTGCCGCCGTCCGCCATCTCCGCGAGCCCCCGGCGCGAGCGGACGGCACCCGTGAAGGCGCCCCGCTCGTGGCCGAACAGCTCGCTCTCGAACAGGGTCTCCGTGATCGCCGAGCAGTTGACCTCGATGAACGGGCCGTCGCGGCGCGGTCCCTCGGCGTGAAGGAGACCGGCGGCCAGCTCCTTGCCCGTGCCGCTTTCCCCCGTGATGAGGGCGGCGCGGACGCCGCTCGCCGCGAGCTGGGAGATCATGGCGCGCAGGGCCATGGAGGTCTCCGAGGCGCCGATCATCTCGATCTCGCTCCGGCAGCCATCGGTGCCCTGGGGCGGCGTGATGCGATGCTGCCGTTCCCGGTGGTGGAGGGCCCGCTCGAGCACCGGCGTGAGCTCCTCGAACGTGAAGGGCTTGCACAGGTAGTCGACCACCCGGCCCTTGATCGCGGCGAGGGCCGAGGACAGGTGCGGGTACGCGGTCATGATCACCACCTCGGCCTCTGGACAGCGCGCCCGCGCGGGAGCGAGGACGTCGGTGCCGTTCATGTCGGGCAGGCGCAGGTCGAGGAAGATGAGGTCGGGGACCACGCGATCGAGGAGGGCCAGGCCTTCCTTCCCGCTGTGAGCACAGTGGACGATGTGTCCGCGGCGCGTGAGCTCGGCGGAGAGAATCTTCGCCAGCTCACGGTTGTCGTCGATGATCAGAGTCTTGGACATGAGGTCTCCATGACGGATTCGTGGACCATCCGTTCCTCGATCTCGAATATGGAAAGGAGCTGCTCGCGACCGACGGGCTTGGTGAAGACGCGATCCACGCCCGCCGCCTCCGTCTGCTTGGCGTCCAGCTGCTCGGCCTGGGCGGTGAGGAGGACCACGTAGGCTCCCGGATCCTGGTCCTTGATGGCCCGCCCCACCGTGAGCCCGTTCAGTCCGGGCATGAGGAGATCGGTCACCACACAGTCGAAGCGTCGCTGCCGGTACCGCTCGATGCCGGCGCTGCCCGTGAGAGCCGTCTCCACGGAATGGCCGGCCTGCTGCAAGAGGCCGGAGAGGGTTTCCACGACCAGGGGCTCGTCGTCGATGACGAGAATGCGCGCGGGCTTCGGCATACGACGAGGGGGAGCGGGGCGCGCCGGCGCCGGCTGCGCTTCCCGAAGCAGCGGCAGCCGCACCGTGAACGTGCTGCCCCGGGCGAGACCGGAGTCGACGGTGACGGTGCCTCCCAAGGTCAGCATGATGCGCAAGCAGATGCTCAGTCCGAGCCCGCTGGAGGGGGCGGGCTTGGTGGTGAAGAACGGATCGAAGATGCGCGGCCGGAGGGCGGGCGGGATTCCCTCGCCGTCGTCCGATACGGAGAACAGCACGTGCCGCAGATCGGCCCGCACGCGAATCCGAACCTGGCCGCCCGCGGGCATCGCCTCGAATGCATTGAGGAGCAGGTTCTGGAGCACCTCGGTGAGCGCGGACAGCGGTACCCGAATCTCCGGGACGGGGCTGTAATCCGTGATCACCTCGTAGGACACTCCCCGGTCCTTGCCCCGGGCTTCCCAGGTGGGCAGCACGGAGGCAATGACCTCTTCCACCGCTTGGCGCGGGAGGATCCACGCGGGCTCTTCTCTGAACACTCCACTTCTCGTGAAATGCTGGAGCCGTCGCACCGTCTCGCGCCCTTCGAGGGCGGCGTTGCGGATGGCCTCCAGTCCTTCGCGCGGGGAGGACGCATCGAGCTGAAGGAGCTCCGCCTGGCCCAAGGTCACCGCGAGGAGATTGTTGAACTTGTGGGCCACGCTGCTCGAGACTTCCCCGAGCGTCCGCAGGCGCTCGTTCTGAACCATCTGAGCCGCGGCCATTCTCTGCCGCTGGACCATCTGCCCCATGGCCACCGCTACCTGCCCGACCTCGTCCTGCGATTCCGGCTGGATGGATACCGTGAGGTCACCAGCGGCCACCCGTTCCATGGCACCGACCAGGGAGACGAGAGGCTGAGTGACCACGCGGCTATAGAGGTAGGCGAGGGTGAGGCTCAGGACCACGGCGAGGGACGACAAGCCGACCAGCCAGGTCACCGCCACGGCATAGCGCCGCTGTCCTTCGTCGGTGAGGCGCTGCTCCCGCTCGCGCCCCTCCGCGATGAGCTCGTCGAGGTGGCGGGCGGCCTGCCCGGCATCGGAGAGAAGGCCAGCCGGGGCCCTGCCGTCACTCCCCGTCCGCGCGCGCGCGAGTCCACTGATGGCTGCGCTGAGTCGGGATCGCGTCTCGGCCAGCCGGCCGATCATCGCGCGGTCGTCGTCGTTCATCCTGACGAGGAGGCGGTTCATACCCAGGAGTCCCTGGAAGCCTACGAGCCCCACGGCCATGGCCACCAGCGTCAGGAGGCCCAGCCCGAGGAAGAGCCTGGTCCGGATCCTGAGGGCGCCGAGTCGCGGCATCAGACGGCCGGACCGGCCGAGACACGCCGGATGATCCGGCTCATGTTCGGCACGCCAATTCGCGAATAATCTCTGAGACCTCATGAACCTCCCGTCGCGCCGTGCAGAATTTTCGGGTAGTGCTCGGAATGATTTTCCAGAGGCCCGAAATGACAAATCAATCACATCAGTCAGGTGCGAGTCGGGTCAATCAGGCTATTTCTGATTTCTGCCGCCTAGTTTACCTAGAATCGAATAGGGGAAATACTGTAGGAGACTGCTCATGACCTCCGGCGGCCAGGATCTGGCCGAGGCGCCCCGCCAGTGACCCGACGAACTGATTCGCCGATCCCACGCCACGGCCATCGATGTAGAGACTCGCGTCGCCTGGCGCCACGTCGGCCTTGAGAAACCCACGATCCAGAGGGGGGCCGAGGCGGTGCGCCCGGCGCGGGAGGCGCTGCCGGCGCGCTCGGTCCTGGTGAAGCGGCGCCGGGAATCTGGGGCGAGCCTGAAGCATCGAGGGGAACCCAGACGTAGCCGCCTCCGCGCCGCACGTAGATTCCCGTGTCGGGTTGCGATCCGCCGGGCGGTGTGGGTCGCGTCCTCCTTTGATTGCATCGGCGCGCATCGGGCCCGTCAGGAGGCTGGTGGGCAAAATCTGTCCAAGCGCCGGACACGGGCCGGCTCGGGCGGTGGCCAGAATTTGGCCGGCGCCATTTTGCGCGCGCCCATCACATCAGCGTATCCGCGTGCTTCCAAGGGGCTGGCGGCCCCTATCGAGGGTGGCACCTGGATTGCGTCCCCTTGAAGCCATGGAGAGCTATCTCCCCGGCCTCGTTACCCCGATCACCGCGCTACGGCTGATCGCGCGGGCCGGATCTCATGCCTAGCCTGCTTCCCCGGATTCTCCTCGTCGATGACGAGCCCGAGGTGCTCGAGATCCTCAACGAGTACCTCTGCGAGCAGGGCTTCGCCGTCCGCACCGCCATGGAGGGCAATGAGGCGCTGGTGGAAGCCAAGCGCTGGACCCCCAAGGCCATCCTTCTCGACGTGATGATGCCGAACCTCGGCGGCCTGCAGATCCTGGAGCGCATGCGGCAAATCAATCCGGGCGTCGTTGTCATCCTCATGAGCGGCCAGTCGAGCGCCATCGAAGGGCTCTCCACTGCTGGTCTTCGCGTGGCCGGCGCATTCCCCAAGCCCTTGAACCTGTCCGAGCTGCTGGCCGCTCTGGAGCAGGCCGGCGTCGTCCCCGCGAAGGGTCAGCCGGAATCCGTCCACGCCCACGCCGACGACCACCCTCCGGCCCGTGCGCGCGGCGACGTCGTGGTGGTCGACGACGAGACGGACGTGCGCGAGGTGCTCGCCGAGTATCTCGAGCTGAAGGGATTCGACGTCCGGCAGGCCACCTCCGGCGAGGAAGCGCTCGCCAGGGTCGCCGAGTCCTGCCCCGACGTCGTGCTCCTGGACCTGGGCCTGCCCGGCCTGAGCGGAATCGAGACGCTGCGGCGACTCAGGTCCGACAATCCCAGAGCGTACGTGATCGTCGTCTCCGGCAATCAGGACCAGGATCTGGCCCAGAAGGTCCTCGCCATGGGCGCCGCGGACTATGTACCCAAGCCGGTGGACTTCGGATACCTCGAGACCATCCTGGCCACCCGCGGGCATGAAAATCACATCACCGCGCGATAGCCGCCCCCGGGGACCCTTGAATCTCCTAAGCCCGAAGCCGATCAGCTCGGCCGCCGCCGCTTCCCGGATGGCGCGTGCAGCCTCGATCAGGCAGGAGGCTTCCCCATGACCGAACGAGGGCGCGTCGAGCAGCGGCGGTACCCACGGCAGCGAGTGTCCTGGCCCGTCGTGCTCGAGACCGACGATAGGATCTCCTTCGTGGAAACCATCGATTTCAGCGTACGGGGAGCCAAGCTGTGCCTTCGTAAGCCGCTCGCACTGGGCA
>DASYQB010000303.1:0-8685 GCA_036005985.1 Candidatus Methylomirabilota bacterium
CCTCGACTACTTCGAGCCCGGCACCAAGGACTTCTCCGCCGTCCTCGCCAAGATCGCCGCCTGGAAGCCCGACTTCCTCTTCCCCGGCTATTCCGACTCCTACATCTACGACATCGTGAGGCAGGCCACGGAGACGGGCCAGCTCAAGAAGTTCTTCCTCGTGCGCGGCTCCCTCGGCCCCGGGCTCAAGAACAAGGACGGCATCGAGGAGTACATGGTCTACGTCCCCAAGTATTTCGAGGAAGCGGAGAAGACAGACCCCAAGGTGGCCAAGTTCGTCAAGGCCTACAAGGAGTTCTACAAGCGCGACTTCCCCTATGACCAGGCGCCCCTCTGCTCCTCCTCCTGCTACGACCACGTGTACATGCTGGTCGAGGCGATGAAGAGGGCGGGCACCGTGGACGATCCCGCCGCGGTCAAGAAGGCGCTCATGGGCATGACCTACGACGGGATGTGGAAGATCCGCTTCGACGAGAAGGGCGAGGCCGTCTTCAACTTCGACGTCGTCCGCCTCAAGAAAGGCGGAGCCCTCGAGGTCCAGCACATCCATCCCAACTAGAGGATGCTGATCGATCCGCAGTTGGTCCGAAGCCGTCCGGCTGCGAGCCGAGACCTGACGACCCAGGCCGGCGAGAAGGGCCCAGATGCGAGGCGGCGCCCGAAGGTCGCACGCGAGGCGTACTCCCTGTACGTTGAGCGTGCGGCCGAGGGCGCCAACGAAGCAGATGGGCCCTTATCGGCGGCCTGGGCGTGACGCAGCTGGTTCTTGGTCAAGTGCTGAACGGCGCCATCATCGGCGCCATGTACGGCATCATCGCGCTCGGCATCACCCTCACCTTCGGCATCACGGGCATCGTGAACTTCGCCCTCGGTGAGTTCATGATGATCGGCGCCTACGCGACCTACACCCTCGCCGAGCGCGGCGGGCTGTCCTATCCGATGGCGGTGATCCCCGCCTGCCTCATCGCCGCCGCCGCCGGGTATCTCTCCAACAAGGCTTTCTTCCGCTTCACCCGCAACAACCTCGTCAACGGCCTCCTCGTCTCCATCGGGCTCATCTCCATCTTCGAGAGCGCGGCCATGCTCCTCTGGACGGCCACCCCGGTCGAGATGCACTTCGTCCTCCCCGGCGCGCTCCGCGTGGGCGACATCGGCCTGCCCAAGATGAAGCTGGTGGTCTTCGGGGTGATCGTGGTGGTGATCGTCGCGACCTACCTCGCCCTCGCCCGCACCTGGCTCGGCCGTGCCGCCTACGCCTACGCCCAGAATCCCGAGGCGGCCATGCTGATGGGCGTGCACACCCCGCGCCTCGAGAGCGCGGTCATGCTCTACTCCACGGGCCTCGCCGGCCTCGGCGGCGCTCTGTACGCCAGCCTGTATTCTCTCGAGCCGGCCATGGGCGGCGTCTACGTCCTCAAGGGCATGGAAGCGGCCATCCTCGGGGGCATCGGCAGCCTCATGGGCTCGCTGTGGGGCGGAGTGATCCTCGGGGTGATCGAAGGGGTGGGCTCGATCTTCCTCCCCACCGCGTTCCGCGATGCGTACGGCCTCGCCGTGCTCGTGGCCATTCTGCTCTTCCGGCCCTCCGGCCTCTTCGGCGACGAATGACCGGTCAGGCCCTCCTGTGGGGCACGCTGTACGCGCTGCCCCTCTTCGTCCGGAGCGACTTCCTCCTCACTATCTTCATCTTCACCTTCATCTACGGCATCCTCGCCGTCACCTTCGATCTCATCTTCGGCTTCACGGGTCAGCTCTCCATGTTCCACCCGGCGGTATTCGGCGTCTCCGCCTACATGACCTATCTCCTCGCCACCCACTACAAGCTGCCGTTCTGGATCGCCACCTTGCCCTCGGCCGCCGCGGCGGTGGTGCTCGCCGTGATCGTGGGGAGCATCTGCTTCAAGTTCCGGCTCAAGACCTTCTACTTCGCGGTGGTGACGCTCGCCTTCGCGGAGATGATCCGCCTCGTGGTGATGAACTGGAACAGCGTCACCAACGGCACCCTCGGCCTCGTGGTGGCGGGCAAGCCCACCATCTACTGGCCGGGGAGCGGGCTCGTGCCCATCAAGGGTCCCGTGGCCTGGTACTACCTCACCCTCGTCGCTCTCTCCGTGACCGTGCTCATCTGCGCGCGATGTCTCTCCTCGTGGATGGGCCGCTCCTTCGGGGCGATCCGGCTCAACGAGGATCTCGCCCGCACCCTCGGCATCAACGTGTTCCGCTACAAGCTCCTCTCCTTTGCCATCGGCAACGCCCTCGCCTCCTTCGCGGGCGGGCTCTACGGCTACTACACGGGCTACATCGATCCGGGCTATCTCGGCATCAACCAGTCCATGGAAGTTCTGGCCATGGTCCTGCTCGGAGGCCAGGGCACCCTCATCGGCCCCATCGTGGGCTCGTTCGTGCTCACCGGCCTGCCTCACGCCATCGACCTCCGCGCGGAGATGCGCGCCATCCTCTACGGGGCCATCCTCATCTTCACTATCCTCGTGATGCCGCGGGGCATCGTGGGCACGCTGAACGCCTGGAGGGCAAAGGGTGGCGCTTGAGGTGCGCAGCCTGGGCAAGCGCTTCGCCGGGCTCATCGCGGTGGCCGACGTGTCCTTGCATGTCGTGCCCGGCGAGATCGTGGGCATCATCGGCCCCAACGGATCGGGCAAGACCACACTGCTCAGCATGATGGCGGGCCTCCTCACTCCCACCTCGGGCCGCGTGCTCTGGAAGGGACACGAGATCCAGAACCTCCGCCCGGACATCATCGCCGGGCTCGGCGTGGTCAAGACCTTCCAGAACCCCCAGGTCTTCGCCGAGCTCTCCGTGTTCGACAATGCCCGGGTGGCGAGCCACCTCGCCCTCAAGCGCGCGCGGGGACTGCGCCGGGGGCTGGAAATCGTTGGGGTCACCGGCGGCGTCGGACAGCGTCTGGCCGCGCGGGTGGACGAGGTGCTCGCTCTCTGCAATCTCGGAGGGGCGGCCGACCAGCTTGCCGGCAATCTCTCCTATGGCGAGGAGAAAATGCTCGGCATCGCCATGGCCCTCATGTGCGAGCCGGAGCTCCTGCTCCTCGACGAGCCGGCCTCCGGCCTCGGGCGCGACGAGGTCCACAACCTCGAGTCCGTGCTCGACAATGTCCACCAGGCCGGCACCACCCTCTGCCTCGTCGACCACAAGATCGGCTTCCTTCGCGGCCTCGCCCACCGGGTGATCGCCCTCAACTACGGTCAGAAGATCGCCGAGGGGCCGCCCGAGCAGGTGCTCAACGAGCCGGCGGTGATCGAGGCCTACCTGGGAGCGGGCCATGCTCGAGCTTGAGCGTGTGAATTGCCACTACGCCAAGGTCCACGTCCTGCACGACGTGAGCCTCGAGGTGAAGCGCGGCGAGATCGTCTGCCTGATTGGGCCGAACGCCGCGGGCAAGACGACCACTCTCCGGGTGATCGCGGGGCTCAAGGCGCCGTCGGCCGGACGCGTGCGATACCTGGGCGAAGACATCACGCGGCTCCTGCCCTTCGAGCGCGTGGCGCGCGGACTCGTTCTCGTGCCGGAAGGTCGGCAGATCTTTCCGAAGTTCGCCGTGCTGGACAATCTGAGGATGGGCGCCTATCAGCGGGCGGATCGGAGCGACATCGACGGCGATCTCGAGAGCGTCTACGAGCTGTTTCCCCGGCTCCGCGAGCGCTTCCAGCAGCGCGGCGGCTCACTCTCCGGCGGCGAGCAGCAGATGCTCGCCATCGGGCGCGGGCTCATGGCTAGGCCCAAGTGTCTCCTCCTCGACGAGCCGTCGCTCGGCCTCGCTCCCATCATCGTGAGTGAGATCGCGCGCACCATCCGCGAGCTGGCGAGCCGCGGCCTCACCATCGTGCTCGTCGAGCAGAACGCCGCCATGGCCCTCGAGCTGGCCGACCGCGCTTATCTCCTCGAGTCGGGCCACGTGTCGCTTCACGGCACCGCCGCCGAGCTCGGACGGACCGACGTCGTCCGCAAGCTCTACCTCGGAGCGTGAGCGCATCGTGACGGCCCTTCTCGACGTGATGGCGGTGCGGGCCACCGGTGATCCCGGGATCGCGGTGATCGAGTGCGGCGCTCCCGGCCCCCGCGTCGAGGAGACGCGGTGCGACGTGCTCGTGGTGGGCGGGGGCACGGGAGGAATTGCCGCGGCCCTCGCCGCCGCGCGCGCGGGACGCCGCGTGTGCCTCCTCGAGGAAACGGACTGGATAGGCGGTCAGCTCACCGCCCAGGGCGTCTCCGCGCTGGACGAGCACGAGCACATCGAGCGCTTCGGGGGAACGCGAAGCTACTACGCCCTGCGCGAGGCCATCCGCGCTCACTACCGTCGCCTGTCCCCCACCCTCGCCGCGGAGCCTCATGCAAACCCCGGCCGGTGCTGGGTCACCCGCCTTGCCTTCGAGCCCCGGGTGGCCGTCGACGCGCTGCGAGCCATGGCGCAGCCTTTCGTCCAGTCGTGCCGGCTCACCGTCCTGACCCGGACCAAGGCGGCGAGCGCCCAGGTGAGGGCGGATCGCGTGGAGAGCGTCCTCGCCGTGAATCTGGACGATCGGCGGTGGATGCGCTTTCGCCCGGACGTCGTGATCGACGCGACGGAGCTGGGCGATCTTCTCCCTCTGGTAGGAGCGGAGTACGCCATCGGCGCGGAGAGCACGGCCGACACGGGCGAGCCGCACGCCCAGCCCTCCGAGCCCAAGCCACATTGCGTCCAGAGCCTCACCTACACGTTCGTGCTCGAGCGCATGGAGCCGGGCGAGCGTCACGTGATCCCCAAGCGCGAGCGATACGAGCGCTATCGCGACAGCCAGCCCTATTCCCTCCGTATCCACGTGCACGGCGGCGAGATCTACGGCGAGGAGACGCGCTGGCTCGAGTACCAGGTGCTGGAGCAGGCGCCCGATACCAAGGGCGGCCTCTGGACCTACCGCCGCCTCATCGACGCGAGCCTCTTTCCGCCCGCCGCCGGATATCCCCGCGACATCAGCATGATCAACTGGCCGGGCAACGACTATCGCGATCAGAGTATCCTCGACCGGTCGCCGCGGGAGCAGGCTCAGGCTCTCCAGGACGCCAAGCGCGTGAGCCTGGGCTTTCTCTACTGGCTGCAGACGGAGGCGCCGCGAGCCGGCGGGGCAAAGGGATTCCCCGAGCTCATGCCCCGCCCCGACGTCTTCGCCTCCGCGGACGCTCTCGGCAAGCATCCGTACATACGCGAGGGCCGGCGCATCCGGTCGCGGAGGACCATCGTGGAGCAGGACGTGTCGGCCGACTACCAGGAAGGGCCGCGCGCCGCGCCCTTCGAGGACTCGGTCGGGGTGGGCTGGTATCCCATCGACATACACAACTCCGGGCCCGACGACGTCGGCGTGTCGTGCCGCACCCGGCCCTTTCAGATCCCCATGGGCGCGCTGATCCCGGTGAGAGTACGGAACCTCCTCGCCGGCGCCAAGAACCTGGGCACCACGCACATCACCAACGGCTGCTACCGGCTCCATCCCGTCGAGTGGAATGTCGGCGAGGCCGCGGGCGCTCTCGCCGCCTTTGCTCTCGACGCCGGCCGGGATCCCGCGGCCATCCACGCCGACCCCGGGCTTCGCCGCGACTTCCAGCGCCGGCTGGTCGCTGAGGGCGTGCCCCTCGCCTGGTTCATCGACGTGGGGGTGGATCATCCGCGCTTCGCCGCGCTGCAGATGGCGGCGAGCACGGGAGAGATTGCCGGCGCGCCGGACAGCCTCGAGGCAACCGCGCTTCCCGGCGCCATACGGGCGAAGGTCGGGCTGTGAGCGCGAGCCTCGTCATCGAGGGCACGATCGCGCGGCTGACGCTCGAGCGGCCTCAGGCCCTCAACGCCCTCAACCGCACGGTGGCGGCGGCGCTCGAGAGCGCGCTCGGACAGCTCGAGCGCTCCAAGAGCGTGGCCGTGGTCATCGTGTCAGGGCGCGGACGGGCCTTCTGCGCGGGCAACGACATCGCCGAGATGCCCTCCCTCGGGCCGGCCGAGGCAAGGGCGCTGTCGCGTCGCTGGCAGAAGATCATGGATCGCTTCGCGCGGCTGCCCCAGGTGACGATCGCCGCCGTGCGCGGCTACGCGCTGGGCGGAGGCTGCATGCTGGCGGCGGCGCAGGATCTTCGCGTCGCCGAGGCGAGCGCCCGCTTCGGGCTCCCGGAGGTGACGCTCGGCTTCAATCCCTCCTACGGCATCGCCCGGATTCTCGACATCGTCGGCGGGGGCCCTGCTCGCGACCTTCTCCTCACCGGACGGTCAGTCGACGCCGCGGAGGCGCTCCGGATGGGCCTCGTCACGCGTGTCGTGCCGGACGGCGAGCTGGAGGGCGCCACGGACGAGCTGGCCGCGGGCATCGCGCGGCACCCGCGAGGCGGGCTCGCCGCCACCAAGGCCATCGTGGCGGATATCCGCGCGGGCAAGTCGGGGGGCGCCGCCCAGGCCTACGCCGCCTCCCTGCGCCGGGACAAGGACGCCCGCGCACGCATCGCCGACTTCGTGGCGAAGCGAAGGAAGGACTGACGAGACCGTGCTGATCACCGGCACCCGCACCCTCAAGAGCGCGCTCGAGGACAAGGCGCGCCGCTTTCCCGAGCGGCTCTTCCTGATCTTCGAGGACAGCGCGGGGGACGGCGCGCGGTGGACATGGAGCGAGTTCAACGCCGACGTGAACCGCGCCGCCCATCTCCTCCTGTCGCGAGGCCTCGAGCACGGAGACAAGTTCAACCTCCACCTCGGCAATTGTCCAGAGTTCCTGCTCTTCTGGCTGGCGGCGGCCAAGACGGGGACGGTCATCGTGCCCACCAATCCCACCTCCACCGCCGACGAGATGGAGTACATCCTCGCCCACTCCGAAGCGAGGCTCTCTGTCACCGAGCCGCAGTACGCGGCGCCCATCCACGCGGTGGCCGCGCGCTGCCCGGCCCTCACCGGCGTGATCGAGGCGCGTCCACTCGAACCGCTCGTGAGCGGCCTGCCGTCCACGCCGCCGGAGACCAAGATCGCGCCGCTCGACGAGATCTCCATGCAGTACACCTCGGGCACCACCTCCAAGCCCAAGGGTGTCCTCCTCACCCACGCCAACTACCTCTTCGGCGCCGAGGCCATGTCCAAGTCGATGCGGGTTGGTCCCGCCGATCGCCACCTGATCGTGCTGCCCCTCTTCCACGCGGGCGCCCAGGTTCACGCCTTTCTCCCCATGCTCCTCGCGGGCGGCAGCGTCGCCCTCATGGAGCGCTTCAGCGCCACGCGCTTCGTGGAGCAGGCGATTCGCCACGAGGCGACCCTGGCGGCGCTCTTCGCCGCGCCGATCCGCATGCTCCTCGCCCAGCCGGCGACCCAACGCGATGGGCAAACGCGTCTCCGCGCGATCTCCTATGCACAGAACGTGACCCCGCCGCAGTTCGAGGAATGGCACACTCGCTTCCGCGCGCCCCTGATGCAGATCTGGGGCATGACGGAAACCATGAGCCTGCCCCTGATGCAGCCGCTCGATCTGCCGCGCAAGCCGCTTTCCATGGGCATGCCCGTGCTCGGCTACGAGTGCAAGGTGGTGGACGCGGACGGCAAGGAAGTGCCGCCGGGTACGGTGGGCGAGCTGGTCGTCTCCGGCGTTCCCGGGGTGACGCTGATGAAGGGCTATTTCAAGAACGAGCAGGCCACCGCGGAGACGCTGCGCGACGGGTGGCTCCATAGCGGTGATCAGGCTTACATGGACCACGACGGCTGCTTCTTCTTCGTGGATAGGAAGAAGGATATGATCAAGCGCGCCGGCGAGAACGTATCCGCCTCGGAGGTGGAGGAGACCCTGAAGCAGCACCCTGCGGTCTTCGACGCGGCGGTGGTGGCGATACCGGACCCGATTCGAGATCACGCGATCAAGGCCTACGTCATCCGCAAGGAGGGCGCCGCCGCCACCGCCGATCAGCTCATAGGCTGGTGCGAGGCGCGGCTCTCCTCCTTCAAGGTGCCGGAGGTCGTGGAATTTCGCGACGTCTTCCCCCGGACCTCCGTGGGCAAGATCCAGAAGCATCTCTTCTAGGAAAGGACACGGCATGGCCTCCACGCTTCCCCTTCTCTACACGCACGTGATGGGCAGCCACGGCTTCCCTGGCTGGTTCTGGACCGCGCTGGACAAGATCAAGGCGGACGAGTACGGAGCGACCGACGTCCGGGAGACCTTCGACGACGCGACCCAGCTCGCCATTCGCGACCAGGAGCGCGCGGGGATCGACGTGATCTGCGACGGCGAGATGCGTCGCTTCTTCTTCGTGCAGACCTTCTACGGCAAGATGGACGGCCTGGAGACGCTGGAGCCGCTGCGCAAAACCGGGCTCTACGCCTATGACAGCGTGCCGCGCTACCGGGCCACGCGGAAGGTCACGGTACCCAAGGGGCTCGGCACGGTGGAGGAGTTCAAGTATCTCCAGACGCAGACGGACAAGCCCATCAAGGCGACCTGCCCCGGCCCGGTGACCCTGTCCATCCACATCCAGACTCGCCCGGGCGATGCCTACGACAACGACCGCCTCGCCCTGTGCTGGGATCTCGTGCCCGCCGTCAACGCCGAGCTCAGGGCGCTCGCCGCGGCCGGCGCGGACTGGATACAGGTCGACGAGCCTTCGGCGGCCATCGTGCCCGGCCAGGCCGCCGAGTACGTGAAGATGTTCAATGCC
>DASYQB010000304.1:0-8689 GCA_036005985.1 Candidatus Methylomirabilota bacterium
CGCGTGGCTGCGCAAGCACGGCGTGCCCATCGTGTTCGAGGGCCGTCGCCGCGCGGGCTGCCAGATCGCCATCGAGTTCACGGATCCCGACGGCAACAACCTGGAGATCTACTGGAACATCGACCAGATCGGCACCGAGGGCCACGTGCGCCCGGCGAGCCAGTGGCGCCAGGCGCGCACCCTCGAAGACGCCGTGGCCAATCCCGTGGAGAGCCAGACCCTCCCCGCGTCGTTCCGCTAGGTAAACAGGCGGGACCCTCCCCGCGACGTTACGCTAGCTCAACACACAGGCGGGCGAGAAGGGTCCAGATGCGAGGCGCCGCCCGACGGCGGCAGGCGAGACGTAGCTCTCTACGTTGAGCCTGTCGCCGAGGGCGGCAACGAAGCAGATGGGCCCTTATCGCCCGCCTGGCTAGAACATCATGACGGAGCGGGCAACCTCGCCCGCCTTCATGGCGCGGAAGAACTCGTTCACGTCCTCGAGCTTGCCGCGACGGGTGATCATCTCGTCCAGCTTGAGGCGGCCCTGCCGGTACAACTCGATGTAGCGGGGCATGTCCACCTTGAAGCGATTGGAGCCCATGCTGCAGCCCTGGATCTTCTTCTCGCGGAGGAACATGGGGCCGTCGAGCTCGATCTTCTGCCCCACGGGAATCATGCCCACCACGGTGGCGGTGCCCCCGGGCCGGATGCAGTCGAAGCACTGCTCGGCGGCCACCTTGAGTCCGATGGCCTCGAACGAGTAGTCCACGCCTCCGTTCGTCAGCTCGCGAATGGCCTTCACGGGATCGCTCGTCTTCGCGTTGACGCCGTGGGTCGCCCCCAGCTCCTTGGCCGTGGTCAGCTTGGACTCCACGGTGTCCACCGCGATGATCATGCGTGCGCCCCCGATGCGCGCGCCCTGCACGCAGGCCAGCCCCACCCCGCCCGCCCCGAACACGGCCACGGTGGAGCCGGCCTCGATGCGCGCGGTGTTCAGCACGGCGCCCACGCCCGTGGTCACCCCGCAGCCGATGAGGGCGGCGCGATCGAGGGGCATGTCGTTGTCGATCTTCACCAGCGCGTTCTCGTGCACGAGCATCTTCTCCGCGTAGGCGGAGAGATTGGCGAACTGATTCACGGGCTGGCCCTTCCAGGAGAGCTTGGGAGGATCCGTCTTGGCCCGCGCCGGCCGCGTCTGGCAGAGATGGGTCTTGCCGGTGAGGCAGTAGTCGCAATGCCCGCAGAACACGGAGAGACAGGCGATGACGTGATCCCCCGGCTTGAACTCGCTCACCTGGAGGCCGACTTCCTCCACGATGCCCGCCGCTTCGTGGCCGAGGATGGCCGGAGTGGGGAAGGGGTAGTAGCCGTCCACGAAATGGAGATCGCTGTGGCAGACTCCGGAGGCCACGGTGCGCACGAGCACCTCGCGGCCCATGGGCTTGTCGATGTCGACTTCTTCGATGGACAGTGCCTGATGCGGACCGTGAAATACCGCAGCTTTCATAGAGCCCTCCTGTGGGAATCGCCGTCGTGGGAATACACTCTGCGCGTCGCGCAGGCTGAGAGATTGCGCTGCCCGAAGCGGCCTGTCAAGGGCTCCCGCGCTTCAGACTGCGCCGGAATCCTGGAGGGAACGGACCTCGAGATCGTCGAGATGGGCGGTGCAGTTGAGCAGCCGCACCTGACACGGCGCCGGGTGGTCGATGATGGTGAGGGCGGTGTTTCCCCAGGCGGTCGGGGCCGCCTCGCCCGGTGGCAGCACGAGGTGACGGGCGGCGAGGGAGCGGCAGACCAGTCCGTGGGTCACCACGGCCAGGTGTCCATCGGTACGAGCGGCGGTGTCCTGCACGAGCGCCCACGCGCGATCGACGCGGGCATGGAAGGCGTCCCAGGTCTCTCCGTTCGGCGGCGCGTAGTCGGGCTCGAACATGTCGAAGCCGAGCTCAGCGTAGGGCGTGCCGCGAAGGTCGCCGAAATTCCGCTCCTGGAGGAAGGGGCTATAGCGAACGGGCGCCCCCGTGGCGCGCCGGAGATGGTCGGCGGTGGCAACCGCGCGCGCGTAGTCGCTGGAGAGAATGAGGGCGATGCCTTCGCGCGCGAGACGGCGGGCCAGCCGCTCCGCCTGGGCAGCCCCCCGAGGCGAGAGTGGGTTGTCGGGGAGTTGGACGATCCGCGAGGCATTGCCCAACGTCTCCCCGTGCCGGATCAGGAAAATCGACATGCCATCCCGCGAGGTCTACACCACGCGATCGCGGTGGAGCGCGCCGATATCGGCCGTGCCATAGCCCAGCCCGGCGAGAAGGGTGTCGGTGTGCTGGCCGAGCCGGGGCGCGGTGTCACGCACCGCCACCTCGCTCGACGACATGCGGATGGGCGTGCGGATATGCGGCACGCGGCCGAGCTCCGCGTCGTCGGCATGCACCACCATCTCGCGATGCTTCACCTGCGGGTCGGCGAAGAGCTGCTCGTAGTTGTACACGGGCCCGCAGGGTACGCCCGCGTCGTCGAGCGCCTTGATCCAGTGCGAAGTGGGCGCAGTGGCCAGCACCGCCGCGATCTCCTTCTCCAGCTCGAAGCGGTGCTTGCGGCGATCGGGCCCGCGGCGGAAGCGCGGGTCTTCCGCCCACTCCGCATGGCCGAGGGCCTTGGCGCAGCGCTCCCAGATGCCCTGGCCGGCTGCCCCGATCATCATGTAGCCGTCCTTAGTCTCGAAGCGCTGGTAGGGAGCGTTCTGGCGATGGCGCGAGCCCATGCGGGTGGGCTCCAGGTGATCGGCGAGCCAACCCGCGCTCGTCCACGAGGAAAAGGCCACCGCGGTCTCGAGGAGCGAGCATTCGATCTTCTGCCCCTGACCGGTGCGCTGGCGCTCGAAGAGCGCAGCGAGCACGCCCTGCGCTCCCCACATGCCGGTGCCGAGATCGCAAATGGGCAAGCCCACCGAGGTGGGCGGTCCGTCCGGCTCGCCGGTGACGTGCATGATCCCGCCCATGCCCTGGGCGATGAGATCGAAGCCGCCCTTCTCACGATAGGGGCCGTCGGAGCCGAAGCCCGAGAGCTGCGCATAGATGAGGCGCGGGTTTTCCTTCCTGAGCACGTCGTAGCCGAGCCCCGCGCGGTCCATGACGGTGGGGCGATAGTTCTCCACGAGCACGTCCACCGTGGCCACCAGCCTGAGGAAGATCTCGCGCCCGCGCGGTGACTTGTAATCGAGGGTGAGGCTGTGCTTGTTGCGATTGATATAGCGGAAGTAGGGATTGCGTTCGCTGCCGTCACCCATGGCGCGCGAGGAATCGCCGGCGCCCGGCCGCTCGAGCTTGATCACCTCCGCCCCCATGTCGGCGAGAATCATGGTGCAGTAGGGACCGGCCATGTGCTCCGTCATGTCCAGCACCTTCACGCCGACGAGCGGGCCATGCCTGGTTTTCTCGGCCATACCGCCTCCACGTAACGGGGATGTGCGTCGAACTCAGCGGAGTGTATCGCACTTTGCTTCGACCAGGGTCGGGCGCGCGGCATGACGGAAGGAAGCCGGGCAGTGTAAGCTAGGCGCAACCCGGGCGACGGCGCGGTCGCTCCTGCTGTGTCCGATCCGTCACCGGAGGGACCATGAGCGATCCCACCCTCGTCCAGTTCACCGCGCACGAGCTCACGCGCGACGATCTTCACGCCCTCATGACCCGCTCCGATCGACCAGCCCTCCTCCGCGCGCTCTGGCACTTCGGCGCGCTTGCCGTCACCGGGACCCTGCTGTGGAGGCTCGCCGCCACGGTGTGGGCGGTGCCGCTCTTGATCGCCCACGGCTACATCCTCGCCTTTCTCTTCTGCGCCTTCCACGAGACGGCGCACCGGACGGCGTTCCGTAGTCGATGGCTGAACGCGATGGTAGGCACGGTGGCCGGCTTCCTCACGTTCTGGCCGTACCGGAACTATCGCGTCTATCACTGGGAGCATCACCGCTACACGCAGGACGCGGCCCGCGACCCCGAGCTCTTCTTCGCCAAGCCGACGTCGCTCGGCGCCTACGCCTTCGCGCTCACGGGAATTCCCAACCTCCATCGCCGCCTCGGCGACCTCCTGCGCCTTGCCGCGGGCGTGGCCGACCGTCCCTGGATGGCGCCGGCGGAGCGGGGTCCTCTCATCGTCGAGGCGCGCCTGTACCTCGCCGTCTACGTGGCGGTGGCCGTGGCCTCCGTGCTCTCCGGGTCGTTCGCGGTCCTGTGGATCTGGATTCTCCCCTATCTTCTCGGCCAGGCCTTCCTGCGGCCCTATCTTCTCGCCGAGCACACCGCCTGCGCGTTCACCCGCGATTGTCTCGACAACACGCGCACCACCCTCACCCTGCCCCTCGTGCGCCTCTTTGCCTGGAACATGCCCTACCACGCCGAGCACCACGCCTATCCCGCGGTGCCCTTTCACGCCCTGCCGCGGCTGCACGAGCGGGTGCGGGCGCGCATCGCCAATCTCGATCCGGGCTATGTCGCGGCCACCGTGAAGGTGAATCGCCATCTCTTTGGCGGGAACGACGCGCGGAAGCCGGCCGGGCTAAGATAGCCCGCGGCAATGAAGCCCACCCCCATCCGGAGGAGTCTCCGTTACTTCACGCCCGGTCCGAGATCGAGCTTCCGCGTGACTGACGTCGCTCTCAGCTTTCGCCGCGCGCGGTCCGACGATGTGCCCGCGATCGTGCACCTGCTCGCGGACGATCCCTTGGGCGCCAGGCGCGAACGTGACGAATCGCCGCTGCCTCCCGCCTACCTCCAGGCTTTCTGGGCCGTGGACAGCGACGCCAACAACGAGCTAGTCGTGGCCTGTCAGGGCGAGCAGGTGGTGGGGGTGCTCCAGCTCACGTTCATTCCCTATCTGACTTACCAGGGCGGATGGCGCGCCCTCATCGAAGGCGTGCGCGTGGCGAGCGGCGCGCGGTCACAAGGGGTGGGAAAGGCCCTCATCGAGTGGGCGATAGCGAGGGCGAGGGAGCGCGGCTGCATCATGGTCCAGCTCACCACGGATAAGGCCCGTGTCGACGCCAAGCGCTTCTACGAGGGCCTGGGCTTCGTGGCCTCTCACGAAGGGATGAAGCTTCACTTTGGCAAGATCTCGCCGTAGCGTTTCGCGGGCTCCCGGCGAAGCGGGACGGTTACGGGCGCCCTGGCTTCGGGGAGCCGTGATCCTGGGAGGAGTGCTGGCCTATCGGGTCGCCTGCGATCTTCTCGATCACGAGCTCACCGATGCCTGTATCTACGGCGCCATCACCATCATCGGCGGGGCCATCGTGGCCCTCGCCGATCTGTGATCACCGCTCCCGGCGCGCGGTCCGCGTCGTCGGGAGGGCGAAGCTCAGCGGGTGGCGCTCAGCTCGAGCGCGCGCGTCTCGAAGGCGGTGGCCACGCCGGCGCCCAGCAGCCTGATCTCGGGCTGAAGAGTGACGCCCATGCGCGATTCCACGCGCTCGCGGGCCATTTCCATGAGGGCGAGGACATCCGCGTGAGTCGCCCCGCCGCGGTTGATGATGAGGTTGCCCGCCTTGGACGAGATCTCCGCTCCGCGCACGCGCTTGCCGCGCAGACCCACCGCCTCGATGAGGCGGGCGGCGCGGTCCCCGGACGGGTTCTTCCAGACGTAGCCGGCCGAGGCGAGGGCGAACGGCTGCGTGTCTTTCCAGGTCTTCATGCGCAGGCGCAGGTTCTCGTGGATCCGCTGGGCGGGACGGCGCACGAGCTGCAGCCGGCCGCCCACTACTATTGCGCCCGCCGGAAGGTCGAAAGTTCGTCCCACGCCCGCAGGTCCGCTCGGCCGATGCTCGCCAATCGTTCCGTCCGGATACAGGAAGGTGATCGAAGAGCACACGTCGAGGAGAGAGCCTTCGAGGGATCGCGCGTGGGTGGCGAGCGCGCCTCCCACCGTGGCGGGGATTCCCGCGAGGTGCTCGAGCCCGCCCAGACCCAGGGCCGCCGCCTCTCTGATGAGAGCGGAGAGCGGCATGCCCGCGCCCACGGCCACTTGGTCGCCGTTGAACTCGGCGCGGCCGAGCACGCCCTCGAGCTTCAAGACCACCGCCTGCAGCCCTGCATCCGAGACGAGCATGTTGTTGCCACCGCCGATCACCACCACGGGCAGGTCTTCCTGGTCGGCGAAGGCCAGCGCGTAGCGCACGTCGTTGACGTCGTGCGGCATCACGAAGAACTCGGCGGGTCCGCCGATTCGCAAGGAGGTGTAGAAACTGAGCGGTTCCGTGAACCTGACCGTGCCGGTGATTCGCCCTAGCATCTTCAGTCCCCCTTGAGCCGTTTGGTGTCGAGTTTGCTTCGCGCGCCCGACTAGTGCACCCCCAGTGCCAAGTAACAAATCGCAAAGAAATAAGCTAGTTAGAGCTAGAGGGCTGGGTGAGGCACGGGTGAGGCACGACGGAGCACGTCACTCCATGTGACAGAGTTTGCCTGTTGGGTGGCAGGAACGGCAGGGCTGGTGCGGGCCCGTCGGGCGAGTTAGCCCGGGACTCGCGCGACGAACAAGGTGATCGGGTAGAGGCAGAAGTAGTCCGGGCTCAAGAGCACGTTGTCCCGGGAATTCTCCTCGCAGAGGGCCGAGCGCTTCGTCCAGTCCTCGGCGGTCAGCAGATCGCGAATGCGCTCGCCCCAGTTCCGGGTGAACACCGTGTGTTGGATGAAGCCGTGGTCGGCGGAGCGGAGAGGGGCGCGACGCTCCAGCAGGTAGCTTCGCAGCTCCGCCTCGGCGAGGCCCGCGGCCCGGAGCGAGGCCAGCGTGGTCTGCCGCCGCTCCTGGAACGAACGGCCGCCACCCTCGTCGAGGGTGCGACGAATCTCGGCGAGCTGGATGTGGCGCTCCAGCTCTGGATGCCCGGGGAGGAAGAGCGCGGAGAGCACCTGGGACTCCTTGACGATGATCCGGCCGCCGGGACGCACGACACGCAGAAACTCCCTGATCGCGCGCTCTGTCTCCACGATGTGATGAAGGACGTCTCCGCACCACACCCAGTCCACGCTTCGATCCGGGAGGGGAATGGCCGTCCCGTCACCGACGCGGAACTCCAGGCGCTCGCCCGCCCGCTGGCCGCTCACAAGGGCCCGGGCAGCTTCCACGCGTTCGGCCTGCGGCTCCATGGCGATCACGAGGCCGGCGCCGCCCACCGCTTCGGCGAGCCAGAGGCCGTAGAGGCCGATGCCGCAGCCCACGTCGAGGCCACGTGAGCCCGGAGGAAGCTCGAGATCGGCGATGATGCGTCGTGCTTCAGGCTCCTGGAAGCGATTCATCCGTTCCAGAGAGTCGTGAGGGTTGTCGGGACGGGCCACGCGTTCATAGTACGCGAGGGGTGTGCTACGGCATAATTGACACTGTGATGCGCTCGCTGCGGCCCTGTGGCCTCGCTCTCGCCGTTCTCGCCCTTCTCGCCGGTGTCACGGGGTCCGGCATCTCGCGGGCCGCCGAGACATCGCTGGCCATCGAGGCGCAGGATCTCCTTCAGCTTTCCGTCGACCAGCGCCGGCGTCTCCTTCGTGGAGAGATCGTCTCCTATCCCGTGATCGAGAACAGCGAGCGGGAGATCGCGGTGGGCCTCGCCATGGTGGTGCAGGCGCGGGCGGCGCAGATCGCCCAGTATCTGGGATCGGGGCAGCTCGTGGCCCAGGACACGAGCACCAGTGAATCCGGCGTGCTGCCGAGCGAGCTGCTTTCGGGAGCCCTGGTCGGGCCGGGGTTCAGCTCCAGTGAGCGGGAGGAGGCGCAGAGCTTCCTCGAGGCTACCCCAGGAACGCGCTTCAACCTCTCCCTCGCCGAGATCGAGGCGCTTCGGGCCGCCCGGGCCTCCGCGGCCGCCTCGTCCCGCTCGGGCGCGGCCGAGATCTCTTCGGACACCTACCGACGGCTCCTTGGATTGCGCGTGCAGTCCTACCGGCAGGCGGGGCTCGCCGGCATCGCTCCTTACGCGCGCGCGGGCGGCACGGTCACCGATCCGGCGATCGATCTCCGGGCCGCTCTCCAGGACGTGGACCGAGTGGGACGCGCGGGCGCGGAGTTCCGCGAGGCCTTGCAGCGCTACCCGGCCGATCACCCCGCGCAGCTGACCAGCCAGGTGTACTGGATCAAGCGGCGAGTGCAGCGCCGGCCGCACGTGAGCCTGCTCCACCGGATGGTCGCTACGGGAGAGGGACCGACCATTCATCTCGAGCGGTACTTCTACGTGGAGCACTCCTTCAACTCGATGCAGACTCTCACGTGGGCCCTCCCTTACGAAGACGCCACCATGGTCTTTTCCACCACGCGGGTATCCACCGACGAGGTGCTCGGCGTGGGAAGTCCGCTCAAGCGCTCGGTGGGGCGCGGTCAGGTGAGAGACGAGATGCGCACCCGTCTGGAAAGGCTCCGCTCGGCTTACGTCTCCCGACCGGTGGGGCCGGAGAGTCCCTGAGCCCGAATGACGCGGTAGAACCGACAGGATGGCCCGCCTCCGTGCCGACCTGCTCTCGACTCCGGCAACGAAGCCGCAGCATATGCGGCAACTTGTGAAGGTGGCCGGGCGCTCGTTCTGATGGCATGTCCCTTGTAGCAGGTCCCCGCCTATGAAGGTGATTCGGGCGCTCCTCCTCGTTGGCGGCCTGGTGGTGCTGGCCTTTCTGGTTGCCCGGGTCGGTATCGAGTCGGTGGTGTCGGTGCTGAACCGGCTCACGTGGTGGCAGCTCGTGCTGAT
>DASYQB010000305.1:0-2444 GCA_036005985.1 Candidatus Methylomirabilota bacterium
GAGATCAAGGTGGGTGACGACATTGTCCTCCGCCACACGGAAGCGATGGCCATCGAGGTAGTCCCGCCAAAGTCCTAGCCCTCCCCTCCACCCTCTCCCCCACCGGGGAAGAGGGCAGGGTGAGGGGGCGAAGGAACACAAGCGCCCACTCATGCCTCGCCTCCTCCGGCTCGCCCCCGACGTGACCGCGGGAAGCGTCTCGGCCCTCGTCACTCTCAGCTACTCCGTCAGCTACGCTGTCCTCATCTTCAGCGGGCCCACCCTCGAGCCATTTCTCGCCCGGGGCTTCCGCGCCGCGCTCGTCGCGGGCGCGCTGCTCGCCTTCGTGGTGGCGGTGAAGAGCTCCTTCCCGTTCGCCATCGCCGGTCCCGACTCCAATGCCAGCGCCATCCTCGCCGTCATGGCCGCGAGCCTGACGCATGCCCTCACCGAGGCCCACGTGCCCAGTGAGCAGGTGGCCAATGCCGTCGTCCTCATGCTGGGGCTGACCGCGATAGCCGCCGGACTCATCGTGTGGGGGCTGGGTCTCCTCCGCTCGGGCGCGCTCGTGCGCCTGCTCCCCTACCCGGTGTGCGGCGGATTCCTCGCCGGCTCGGGCTTCCTCCTCCTGGCTGGTGCGTGGAAGGTCCTCACCGGTCAGCCCCTCGGCTGGAGCACCCTGAGCGCCCTCGGCGGACAGCCACCGCTCGCCTGGGGAACGGCCTTCGCAGTGGCGGTCACGCTGCTGGTGCTCACCCGGACCGTCCGTCACTTCCTCCTCCTGCCCGGTGTCTTCGTGGGGGCGATGGTCTTCTTCTATCTCGGACTCTGGCTCACGGGGATCACCCTGGACGCGGCGCGCGCGCAGGGACTCCTCATGACGCCCATCGAGACGGGCGGCGGGGCGTGGTGGCCGTCGCTCGACGTGCCCTGGCCGGCGTTGTTCGCCGAGTGGCGCAACTTCCTCGCCATGCTCGTGGTGGTCATCGTGACCATCCTTCTCAATGCCGCGGGCCTCGAGCTGGCCACCCAGCGCGAGGTCGATCTCGACCGTGAGCTGCAGGCCAACGGGCTGGCCAGCCTCGTCTCCGGCCTCGGGGGCGGCATGGTCGGCTATCTTTCGGTGAGCCGGAGCCTCCTCAACGTTCGCGCGGGGGCGGTGAGCCGCGCGGCGGGAGTGTGGACGGCCATCGTGTGCGCGGGCATCGCGCTTCTCCTCACCCGGCTGCTCTTCTACTTCCCCCGCCCCGTCCTCGCCGGGCTCCTGATCTTTCTCGGAGTGGCCCTGCTCCGCGAGTGGGTGTGGGACACGTTCTTCAGGCTCCCCATTCGCGAGCACGCCCTCATCCTCGCCATCCTCGTCCTCATCGCCGTGGAAGGCATCATCATCGGCGTCGCCTTCGGCCTCCTCGTCGCCTCCCTCTTCTTCGCCTACAGCTACAGCCGGGCGAACTATGTTCGTCACGATCTCTCCGTGGCCACGCACCGCTCCAACAAGGAGCGCACGCTCGAGGACACGGCCATCCTCCAGGAGCAAGGAGGGATCGGCCGCGCCCTCTGCCTGCAGGGATATCTTTTCTTCGCTCTCGCGAGCAGCCTGGTGGAGACGTGCCGCAACCTGATCGTCCGGGAAGGGGTGCGCTACCTCGTCCTCGATTTCCGCATGGTGCAGGGCATGGACGCCTCGGCCGCCCTCGGCCTGAGCAAGCTTCACCAGCTCTGCGTGCGTTACCGAGTGGTCCTGATCGTGAGCGGGCTCCGGCCCGAGCAGCAGGCGGTGCTCCAGCGAATGCGCTTTCTCCCCCAGCCAGAGATCCGCGTGGTCTCCGATCTCGATCGAGGCATGGAGTGGATCGAGAACCGTTTGCTCGCGGAGGCCGTCGGCGCGGGGAGCTCGGCCGCCACGGAGCCTGGCGGGAGCGACGACAACGGAGCCGTTCCGTCCGTGGATCTCCGGGGCATGCTCGCCGCGCACTTTTCGCCGGAGGCCTTGAAGGTCCTGCTCGGCCTGTGCGAGGTTCTCGATCTGCCGCAGGAGACGGTGCTGATCAAGCGGGGCGAAGCCGGCGACGCTCTCTACTTCGTCGAGCGCGGGGAGGTCTCAGTCATGATCCCTCTCGAGAATGGGCAGCGCAAGCGGCTCCGCACCCTGGGTCCGGGAAACCTCGTGGGTGAGATGGCGCTCTACTCCGGTCAGCCACGCTCGGCCGACGTGGTGGCGGAGACGCCCTGTCGGGCCTACCGGCTCAGCGCGGAGCGCTTCGCCCGTCTGGAGCGCGAAGACCCCGCGGTGGTCATCCAGTTCCACAGCTTCGTCGTGAAGCTCCTCGCGAAGCGGCTCAGCGCGGTCTCCGACGAAATTCGCACCCTCCTGTGAATCACGAAGTCGCCCCTCACCCTACCCTCTCCCCAGAGGGGAGAGGGATTCCGGGGGGAGAGGGCAGGGTGAGGGGATGGTTCACGGA
>DASYQB010000306.1:0-4793 GCA_036005985.1 Candidatus Methylomirabilota bacterium
GGCGCGGGGGTGATCATCGTGAACTACGACGGCGTCGACAAGCACGAGACGAAGATCGGCGATGGGGCCTTCGTGGGGAGCAACAGCAGCCTGGTGGCGCCCATCACCATCGGGGACGACGCCTTCGTGGCCGCGGGCAGCGTGGTGACCAAGAGCGTTCCCCCCGGAGCCCTCTCCGTCGAGCGGAGCCAGCAGGTGACGAAGGAAGGCTGGGTCGCCCGCCGCCGTGCCCGGCGCGGCCCTGCCAAGAAGGAGCACTGAGGCCATGTGCGGCATCGTAGGCTACCTCGGCGACAAGGACGCGGTGGGCGTCATCGTGGACGGGCTCAAGCGGCTCGAGTATCGCGGCTACGATTCGGCCGGCGTGGCCGTGCTGGGGCCGGCCGGCCTCGAGGTGCGGCGCGCGGCCGGGCGCATCAAGGTCCTCGAGGGCATTCTTCGCGAGCGGCCGCTGCGGGGCAGCGTGGGCATCGGCCACACGCGCTGGGCGACTCACGGCCGCCCCACCGACGAGAACGCGCATCCGCACACGGACGGCTCGGGCTCGCTCGTGGTGGTGCACAACGGCATCATCGAGAACTACCTCCCCATCAAGGAGCGCCTGAGCGCGGAAGGACACGTCTTCACCTCGGAGACGGACACCGAGGTCATCGCGCATCTGATCGAGCGGCATCTCGAAGACACCCCGCGCCTGGAGGAGGCGGTGCGGCGCGCCTTGCGTGAGCTCAAGGGCTCCTACGCCATCGTGGTGCTGTCCCATCGCACGCCGGATCGCCTCGTGGCGGCCAAGTACGGAGCGGGCAGCGTGGTGGTGGGACTGGGTCAGGGCGAGACGTACCTTGCCTCGGACATTCCCGCGCTCCTCGCCCACACGCGCGACGTGGTCATCCTGGAGGACGAGGACGTGGCGGTGGTGACCCGCCACGGCGTGGAGATCGCCGATCTCGGGGGCGCCCCCGTGTCCCGCGCGCCCACGCGCATCCTGTGGGATCCCATCCTCGCCGAGAAGGGCGGCTACCGGCACTTCATGCTCAAGGAGATCTACGAGCAGCCGCGCGCCGTCGCCGATACGCTGCGCGGCCGGGTGTCGCCGGAAGGGGGCACGGTGGTCCTGCCCGACATCGGTATCGACCCCGACGTGGTGGAGGGCATCCAGCGCGTGCTCTTCATCGCGTGCGGCACGTCGTATCACGCGGCCATCGTCGGCCGCTTCCTCGTGGAGCGGCTGGCCGGCCTCTCCGCCGACGTGGACCTCGGCTCGGAATTTCGCTATCGCGATGCCGTGCTCGGCCCGGAAACCCTCGTGGTCGCCCTCTCCCAGTCGGGAGAGACGGCGGATACCCTGGGGGCGATCAAGGCCGCGCGCGACCGCGGCGCGGCCATCGTGGGCATCACCAACGTGGTGGGGTCGGCGCTGCAGCGCGAGTCCACCGGCGTGCTCTACACTCACGCGGGGCCGGAGATCGGCGTGGCGTCATCCAAGACTTTCACGGCCACCCTCACCGCCTGCTACCTCCTTGCCCTCTGGCTCGGCCGTCGCCGCGGTGCCCTCCTCGCCGAGGACGGCCGCAAGCACATCCAGGGTCTGCTCGAGCTGCCGCGCCTCATGGAGCAGGCTCTCGAGCAGGAGCCGGAGATCGCCGAGCTCGCCAAGGAGATGGCCACCTACAAGAACTTCCTCTTCCTCGGCCGCGGCATCCACTATCCCATCGCCCTGGAGGGAGCGCTCAAGCTCAAGGAGCTCTCCTACCTGCACGCGGAAGGCTATCCGGCGGGGGAGATGAAGCACGGCCCCATCGCCCTCATCGACGACGGCATGCCCGTGGTCGCCCTCACCCCGCGCGATGCCTCGTACGAGCGGATGATGAACACGGTGGAGGAAGTGCGGGCGCGGGACGGCCGCATCATCGCCCTCGCTCACGAAGGTGATCGCGAGATCGCCGCCCGCGCGTCTCGCGTGATGAGAGTGCCCGCGGCGCCCGAGCTGCTCTCGCCGATCCTCATGGCCATCCCCCTTCAGCTTCTCGCCTATCACGTCGCCGTACGGCTCGGCCGCGACGTGGATCAGCCGAGGAATCTCGCGAAGTCCGTCACCGTCGAGTAGCACGCGTACTGGGCCGTCGGGGCTGACTTGGCCGCGGCATCCCTTCCCCTGTGATATCGTACGATTCCATGCTGCGCCCCGCCGTCGACCCGGAAACTATTCTCGGCTCGCTCAACCCCGTCCAGCGCCAGGCCGTACAGGCGACCAAGGGACCCGTGCTCGTGCTGGCGGGGGCGGGCAGCGGCAAGACGCGCGTCATCGCCCATCGCATCGCCTGGCTGCTCGGGGTCGAGGGCATCAACCCTCGTCACGTGCTCGCCGTCACCTTCACCAACAAGGCGGCGGGAGAGATGCGGCGCCGGGTCGAGGATCTCCTCTTGCCCGCGGGCATCCGTCCGCCTCTCATCGCCACCTTCCACGCGGCGTGCGTGCGCATCCTGCGCGAGCGTGCCCGCTTCGTGGGGCTCCCGCCCTCCTTCGTGATCTACGACGAGGAGGACCGGCTCAGCATCGTGAAGGAAGCGATGCGCCAGCTCGACATGGACGAGCGCCAGATCACCCCCGCCTCCGTGGTCCATCGCATCAGCCACGCCAAGAACCACATGCTCTCCGTGGAAGAGGCGGAGCGGCTCGCCCGCACTCCTCGCGAGGAGCGCATGGCCCAGGTCTACCGGCTGTACGAGGACAGATTGCGCGCGGTGGGCGGGGTGGACTTCGACGATCTGCTTCTCCTCGTGGTCAAGCTCCTCGAGACGTCGCCCGAGTCGCTCGCGTGGTATCGCACAGTGTGGACCCACGTGCTCGTGGACGAGTATCAGGACACCAACCGGGCGCAGTACCGTATCATCCAGCTCCTGACCCAGGAGCACCGGAACCTCTGCGTGGTGGGCGATCCGGATCAGTCGGTCTATCGGTGGCGGGGGGCGGATCTCCGGAACATCCTCGACTTCGAGAAGGACTTTCCGGACTGCCTGGTGATCCCCCTCGAGCAGAACTACCGGTCGACCAAGCGGATCCTCGGCATCGCCTCCGCGGTCATCGCGAACAACCGGGCGCGCCGGGACAAACGGCTGTGGACGGAGAACGACGAGGGGGAGCAGGCGAAGGTCTACCGCGCGTGGGACGAGAGCGAAGAGGCGGGCTGGGTTGCCCAGACCGTGCGGTCGCTGCACGGCCAGGGGCTCGGGTACAGCGACGTGGCCGTCTTCTACCGGACCAACGCCCAGTCGCGCGTGCTCGAGGACGCGCTCCGTCGGGCGAGCATTCCCTACGTGATCGTGGGCGGCGTGCGGTTCTACGAGCGGCGGGAGATCAAGGACATCATCGCCTACCTGCGGCTGGTCGTGAATCCCGCGGACGATGTGGCCTTTCGCCGCGCCATCGCGGCGCCGAGCCGCGGGGTGGGCAAGGCCACTCTCGATCGACTGGCCGACGCGGCGCGGGCCCGCGGCGTGTCGCTGCTCGCCGCGTGCGCCGAGGTGCCCGCCGACCTCACCACCAAGGCCCGGCGCGCCCTCGACGACTTCGCCCGTCTCATCGGGCGCCTGGCCGAGCGGCGAAACACCGTCGCCCTCCCCGCCTTCGTCGACGAGGTGGCGATTGCCTCCGGCTATCGCGACGCCCTCAAGGCGGAGCGCACCGCGGAAGCCGACGCGCGGCTCGAGAACATCGAAGAGCTCGTGGCGGCCTCGGAGGAGTTCGGGGTGACTCAGGAGCTCGCGGGGATGGACAGCGTTCGTCTCGACGCCTTCCTCGACTCCATCGCCCTCGTGGCGGACGTGGACTCCCTCGATGACGACGCGGAGGGGGTCACCCTCATGACCCTTCACTCGGCCAAGGGCCTCGAGTTCCCCGCCGTCTTTCTCACCGGCATGGAAGAAGGCGTCTTTCCGCACTCGCGCTCCATGGATGACGCCGAGGAGCTCGAGGAGGAGCGCCGGCTGTGCTACGTCGGCATCACCCGGGCCGAGCAGCGCCTGTGGCTCTCCTACGCGCTGCACCGGCGCATCCAGGGCTACGGGGTCGGCGAGCCCTCACGCTTTCTCCTGGAGATCCCCGCGGAGCAGCTCGTGCTGCTGAACGCCTCGCGGTCCGAGCCGTCGGCAGGGCGGGGGGCGGCCGCGGTGCCCATGCCGGCGACGGAGGATCCCGATCTGCCGTTCCGCGTGGGGGCCAAGCTCCGGCACGCGCGCTGGGGCGAAGGTCTTCTCGTGGGCATCCAGCGAGAGGGCAACGACGTGATCGCTACCGTGCATTTTGCGAGTGTCGGCCGCAAGCGGCTGTCCCTGGAGTATGCGCACCTGGAGGAGCTGTAACGGTGGCCGAGCCCAAGATCACCATGAAGGAAGTGGAGAGCGTGGCGCGGCTCGCCCGCCTCACCCTCACCGATGCGGAGAAGGAGCGCATGCGGCGGGAGCTCGACGGCATCCTCTCGTATATCGGCAAGCTCCGCGCCCTCGACACCGAGGGTGTTCCGCCCACCTCTCGGGCCGTGCCCATGACCAACGTGATGCGAGAGGACGAGCCGCGCGAATCGTTTCCACAAGAGCTCATGCTCGCGAACGCGCCGGACCGGAGTGGCGAGTTCTTCCGGGTGCCCAAGATCATCGAAGAGTCGCCCGAAGCGTCGTAGCCATGCTCACCCGCCTCACCATTCACGAGCTCGGCGCCCGCTTCCGGAGCGGGGAGGCCACGCCGTCACAAGCCGCTCGCGAGTACCTCGACCGCATCGCTGCCTTCGATCCCCAGG
>DASYQB010000307.1:0-18515 GCA_036005985.1 Candidatus Methylomirabilota bacterium
GACCACGCCGGCCCCACGCCCATGCGCATCCGCCACGACGCGCTGGTCGCGGCCGCCGATATCATTCGCGGCGTCCGCGAGATCCCCAAGAAGATCGGCGGCGACATGGTCTCCACCGTGGGGCGGCTCGACGTGACGCCGAATATTCCCAACGCCATCCCGGGGCGCGTGTCCATGTCCATCGACCTGCGCGCACCCGACGAGCACCACATCACGCGGGGGCTCGGCCTCGTGGACCGTCTCGTCAAGGACGTGGCCAAGGCCGAGGGCGTCACGTACCAACTCGAGCACTACTGGCGCGTGCCCCGCACCCGCTTCGCCCTGGAGGTGGTCGACGCCATCGAGGCCGCGGTGCGGAGTCTCGGCTGCGGCCACCGCCGCATCCTGTCCGGCGCGGGTCACGACGCGCAGTACATGGCCGCCATTTGCCCTACCGGGATGATCTTCGTCCCGTCGCGCGACGGACGCAGTCACTGCGAAGAGGAGTTCACCCCCATGGACGACATCGAGCACGGGGCGAACACGCTGCTCCTCGCCGCCTCAACTCTCGCGGGCACCCCGTAGCGAAGGCCACCGGCATGACGACGCCGTCTTCCGACGCGCACCCCATCATCGCGGCGGTGCGGCGCTTCGTGGAGAAGGAAGTGGCCCCCGCCGCTCCCGCCCTCGAGCACGCCGACGCCTATCCCCACGAGCTGGTCGCCCGCATGCGCGAGCTGGGTCTCTTCGGAGCGCTCGTGCCCAAGGGCTACGGCGGTCTCGGTCTCGACGTGGGCACCTATGCCCGCGTCATCGAGGAGATCTGCCGCGGCTTCATGTCACTGGCCGGAGTGATCAACAGCCACACCATGGCCGCCCTCATCGTGCTCACCAACGGCACGGACGAGCAGCGGCGGCGTCTCCTCCCGCGCTTCGCCCGCGGCGAGGCCCGCGGCGGCCTCTGCCTCACCGAGCCGCACGCAGGCTCGGACGTCCAGGCCATCCGCACGGTGGCCCGGCGCGACGGCGACCGCTATCTCATCTCGGGCTCGAAGATGTTCGTGACCAATGGCCGCGAGGGGAACACCTTCGCTCTCCTCGCCGTCACCGATCCTGCGGCTTCGCCGCGCCACGCGGGCATGTCCTGTTTCATCGTGGAGAAGGGGCGGCCGGGCCTCCAGGTGGTGAAGTCCATCGCCAAGCTCGGCTACAAGGGCGTGGACACCGCGGAGATCCTGTTCGACCAGTTCCCCTGTCCCGTCAACAACCTCGTGGGCGGCATCGAAGGCCGCGGCTTCCGGCACGTCCTCTCGGGCCTCGAGACGGGGCGCATCAACATCGCGGCGCGGGCGGTGGGGGTGGCCCAGGCCGCCCTCGAAGAGGCGGCGCACGCCGCTCTCGGCATGCCCGAAGCGCCGCCCGCGCTCGCCTCGATCGCCCTCCGCGTGGAAGGCGCGCGGCTTCTCACCCACTGGGCGGCGGGCATGAAGGATCGCGGTGAGCGCTGTGATCTCGAAGCGGGCATGGCCAAGCTCTACGCCTCGGAAAGCGCCCAGGAGGTGGCCACCGACGCCCTGCGCGTCCTCGGCCCTCGGGGAGTGGCCACGTCGGGAACGGCGGAGCGCCTCTATCGCGACACTCCCCTCATGGTGATCGGTGAGGGCACCAACGAGATCCAGCGCACCATCATCGCCAAGAACCTGCTCCAGCGACACGGGGAGCGGCTGGGCGCCCTCACTTCGCTCGAGACCGAGCCGGAAGAGCGCCGGTTGATGGCCCTCGCCGTCCGCCAGCTCGTGGAGCGCGAGATCGCGCCCGCCGCCGTCGAGGACGATCGGGCAGAGCACTTTCCGACGGCGTCGCTCGACAAGCTCGGGGAGCTCGGCCTCTTCGGGGCCACCATTTCTCCCGAGGCAGGTGGCCTCGGCCTCGACGCCGCCGCCTACGTCCTCATCGCCGAGGAGATCGGACGGGGCTCGGCCACCGTAGCCGCCGTGCTTTCGAGCCATCTCGACGCCGCGGAGGCGATCAGGCGGCTCGGCTCTGTCGATCAGCAGAAGCGTCTCCTGCCCGGTCTGGCCTCGGGCAAGCTTCTCGGCGGCATACTGAGGCGGCTCGAAAAATCGGCGGGGCGCGACCTCACCGTGGTCCGGCAGGCGGATGCCTTCGTGATCACCGGCCGTGGGCTCGTCGCCTCTCCGGGGCGCGCGGACCTCTTCGTGGTCATGGCTCCCGTCGATGACGGACTGCGCGGGTTCGTTCTCCACGCCGGTCAGCCCGGGTTCGCTCTCACCGGTCCCTTCCAGACGCAAGGACACCGCGGGGCCGATCTCCGCCACGTCGAGCTGACGGGCTGTCTCGTGCCGGCGGCGCAGGCGCTGGGGGGCGACCTCGCTCCGGAGCCGGCGGCCATGACCGCCCTCGAGAGCGCATCGAGAGTGCGGGAGGCCGGCAGCGCCGTCGGGCTGGCCCAGGCCGCTTTCGAAAGCGCCCTTCGCTATTCCCAGCAGCGCTCGGCCTTCGGGGTACCCATCTGCCAGCACCAGGCGATACAGCTCAAGCTGGCCGACATGGCGACGGCCATCGCGGTGGCTCGCCTCCTCACCCACCGCGCGGCCGCGAGTGGAGAAGGCGGGGAGGCCGGGACGGCGGCAGCGGCCATGGCCTATCTTCAGGCGGCCGAGACAGCCGCCGTGGTGACCCTCGAGTCCATGCGCATCCACGGCGGCTACGGCTACACCGCCGAGTTCCCCGTGGAGCGCTACTATCGAGACGCGGCCATGCTGCTCGCCGCGGCCGCGGGGAGGAGCGACTTGCCGAGCGTCATCGCCCGCCACGCGGCGGCCAGCGTCCACCTGAACGTGGGAGTGCCATGAGCTACGGACGCTACTTCGAAGAGTTCTCGATCGGCCAGGCCTTCCGGCACTGGCCGGGCCGCACCATCACCGAGGCGGACTGCACCTGGTTCGCCCTCCTCACCATGAACCAGCATCCGCTGCACTCGGACGCCCATTACGCGGAGACGTATACTCAGCACAAGCAGCGGGTGGTCCTGGGGCCGCTCGTGTACAGCGTGGTCATCGGCATGACCGTGGCCGATATCTCGGGGCGGGCCATCGCCAATCTCGAGGTGAATGCGCTCAAGCACGAGAAGCCCACCTTCATCGGCGACACCCTGTATGCGCGGAGCCGCGTGCTCGATTTGCGGGAGTCGAGGCAGGGCGACCGGGGCATCGTGACCGTCGAGACCACCGCGGACAATCAACGGGGCGAGCAGGTGTGCGCCTATACGAGAAAGGTCCTCGTGCCTAAGAAGAATCACCCTACCCTCGGCGAAGGCCGGCTCCCGTACTGACATGACCCGGCCCCCGCTCGACGGCGTCCGCATCCTTGCCGTCTCCCAGTTTGGAGCCGGCCCCTTCGGCACGCAGGTCCTCGCCGACCTGGGCGCCGAGGTGATCAAGATCGAGGATCCCGCGGTGGGCGGCGACAGCGCCCGCTACGTGCCTCCCTACCTGCACGAGCAGGACTCGCTCTACTTCCAGTCGTTCAATCGCGGGAAGAAGTCGCTCACCCTCAATCTCCAGCACGCGGCGGGCCGCGCCGTCCTCCACGATCTCGTGAAGGTCTCCGACGCCGTCTTCAACAACGTGAGGGGCGATCTGCCCGCCCGGCTCGGGCTCACCTACGCCGAGCTCAAGGACGTGAATCCGCGCATCGTCTGCTGCTCTCTCAGCGGCTTCGGGGCCACCGGGCCCCGGGCGAGCGAGCCCGGCTTCGATTACCTGATCCAGGGCTACGCGGGCTACATGGGGATCACCGGCGAGCCCGACGGACCACCCGGCAAGTGCGGCGTGAGCGTCATCGACTTCGCGGGCGGCTATGCGGGCATGGTCGGGCTCATGGTCGGCCTCTTCGACGCCCAGCGGACAGGAATAGGCCGCGACGTCGACGTGTCCCTCCTCGACACGGCGGTGAGCATGCTCTCCTACTTCGCCATCTGGACGCTCAACCGCGAATGGCAGCCCGAACGCATCGCCGATTCCGGCCATCAGACCCTCGTGCCCGCCCAGAACTTTCCCACCCGTGACGGCTGGATCGTCATCTTCTGCAACAAGGAGAAGTTCTGGCAGGCCCTCCTCGAGCGCATGGAGATGCCCGCGCTCGGTCACGACCCGCGCTTCGTGGGCTTCGCGGAGCGCTTCGCCCACAAGGCCGAGCTGATCGATCTCCTCGAGGTGCGTTTCGCGGAGAAGACCACCGCCGAGTGGCTGGGCCTCCTCCGCGGCCACGTGCCGTGCGCGCCCGTGAACAGCGTGGCCCAGGCCCTCGACGACGAGCAGGTGCGCGCGCGCGAGATGATCCTCGAGGTGGAACATCCCCACTTCGGACGCATCCGCGAGGTGGCCAGCCCCATCCGGACCGACGGCGAAATCCGGCAGCCCGCGCCCGCGCCGGCGCTGGGCGAGCATACGGAAGCCATCCTGAGCGGCATCCTCGGCTATGGCAGCCAGACCATCGCCCGGCTCCGGGCGGAAGGGGTCATCGGCAAGTGAGCGCCTGGCCCGCCCACTACGCCACGGAGACGACTCCAAACGTCGAGGAGATCGAGGAGGTCGACGTCGCGCTCGCTCCGCCCTGGATCACCATCCTCCACAACTGCGACTGTCACACCTTCGAGGACGTGGTGAAGCAGCTCATCAAAGCCATCGCGTGCTCGGAGGACAGAGCCTGGGAGATCGCGTGGGAAGTGCACAACACGGGCAAGGCCGTGGTGAAGGTCGGGCCGGAAACCGAATGCGTCCGGGTCGGCAACATTCTGGCCGCCACCGGACTGGTCGTCACCGTCACGCAGTCCTAGCCGTCGCCTCGCTCCGCATTCCGTCGTAGCCCCTTCCCTTTTTCGTCGCAACCGCTGGTGTCATCGTGGCGACATGCACGCTAGCTGTGCGAATTCCTATGGCTGTTGGCCCTCAACCCCATGGCACCACCCTTGCTCTCTCCATGGATCAACAACACGAAAGCGACAGAGAACTCACGAGGGAGATCGAGAATGACGCGGCCACCGCTGTACATGAGGCAGGAGTTCTGGATGGTGATGGGGACGCTCTTCATACCGTTCTTCTGGATCTTGCCGCTCAGCCGCGCAGCTTATGCGCGCGTGAGCGTTCGCAGGGAACGTCGCTTCTAGTCCGCCACTCCTATCAATCGGGCCCTGGCGGGCACCGGGTTCCACGGCCTTTGCCCGTGGGGCCACTACGGTGTGAGGGGCTCAACTTCACCGGCCGTCGGCATGGCGGCGGCCGGATCTTTCTAAAGCGCGGCGGGCACCGCGCCTAGGACCCCTGAGCGGGGGGCCCGCTCACCAGGGTCCAGTCATCCACGCCGGGGACGTCGGGAGCGGCGGCCGAAGAGGTGGTGAGGGTTCGTCCCTTGCTGGGCGAGAACCACACCCACTCCACCTGTCCCTGACCGAGCGCTTCGGCGGCTTCGCCCATCTCGGGGCCTGACTCGCCGGTTTCCTTCCGCTCGGCCTTGCGTGCCTTCTTGGCTTCCTGCTTCGCCTTGCGCGCGTCTTCCTTGCGGCGCCGGTCGCCGCGATACATTCCAGGGCGTCCCGCCATCGATTCCCCCTTAGGCTGGCTTCCGAACGTAGGCGGCTCGACTGTCGCCGATCATGATAACCGGGGCCCCTGCGCCGTCGCCAACATTTCTGGGATGTGGCGGGGGGTCGAGCGCCGGCCGGGGCGGGCGACGCTCGTACTTCTTCTCGCGTGGTCGCCTCGGCTTCGACTCGATGTGTCTCGCGCCTCCCCGTCGGAGCGAATTTCGGTAGTGGGCGTCGGGATCAGCGTACTTCCTGTCGTGCCTTCGGCTCTCAATGCGTGTCGCGCTTCGGCCCTCTGGTGTGAGGGTCGGTGGTGGGCGCCGGGATAGGCGCAATTCCCATCTTGTGGTCGCCTCGCCTTCGGCTGCGGCTCCCATTACATTACCGGGCCGATTATCCAGGGGGCGAATTCTTCTTCGCCGACGCCGGAGAGCTCGCTCTTTGACTGCTTGCCCGAGGCGACGGCCACGATCTCTTCGAAGATCTGCCGGCCCACTTCGGGCAGCGGCGTGCCCTCGAGGATGACGCCACAGTTGATATCCATGTCTTCCTGCATGTGGCGGTACATGAGGGAGTTGGTGGCGAGCTTGATCGAGGGTACGGGCTTGCAGCCGAAGACCGAGCCGCGCCCCGTGGTGAAGCAGATGAGGTTGCAGCCGCCGGCCACGAGCCCGGTGATGGAGACGGGATCGTGCCCGGGCGTGTCCATGAAGACGAAGCCGCGCGTGGTGATCGGCTCGCCGTAGAGGAACACGTCCGTCATCGGCGTGGTGCCTCCCTTGGTCACGCCGCCCAGCGACTTCTCGAAGACCGTGGTGATGCCGCCCGCCTTGTTGCCGGGGGCGGGATTGTTGTCCATGCGCTCGATGCCGCGGCAGTACCACTCCCACCACTTGTAGCGATCGATGAGCTTCTTGGCCACCGCTTCGCTCACCGCGCGGCGGATCAGGAGGTGCTCCGCCCCGTAGATCTCGGGGGTCTCCGCGAGCACTCCCGTGCCGCCGTAACGCACGAGCTCGTCCACCGCCCAGCCCAGGGCGGGATTGGCGGTGATGCCCGACGCGCTGTCAGACCCGCCGCAATTGGTGGCCAGGGTGATCTCCGAGACCGGCTGCTTCGAGCGCTTGGCGGCATTGGCGAGGGGCAGGAGCTTGCCCACCTCGGCGGCGGCCTTCTCCACCGTCTTCTTGATGCCGCCCGCCTCCTGGATATTGATCACCAGGGGCTTGCGCTCGGGGTGCCCGGGCGCGGCCATGCGCTGCTTGTCCACCATGACCGCCGCCTGGTTCACCTCGCAGCCAAGGCCGATCAGGATGTAGGCGGCCACGTTCGGGTGCTTGGCATAGCCGGCGAGCACTCGCTGGAGGGCCATGTGGTCCTCGCCGAAGAGCTCGGTGCCGCAGCCTGACTTGTGGGTGACGGCGAGCACCCCGTCGATGTTCGGGTAGTCCTTGGACACGTCGCGGAACTTGTCCTTCACGAACTGGCTCACGCTGGCCGAGCAGTTCACGCCGGAGATGATGGCGACGTAGTTGCGCGTCCCCACCCGACCGTCCTCGCGGAGATAGCCGTCGAAGTAGCGCATCTGGTCGGGGGGATAGAAATCCACGGGGCGGACGTCGGTGCCAACCTCGTATTCGCGATGGAGATCGCCCACGGCCAGGTTCTGCGTGTGCACGTGATCCCCCACCGCGATATCCGCCGTGGCGAAGCCGATCACCTGCCCGTACCGACGCACCTCTTCCCCCGTCCGGCGCGCGTGGCGCGCCACCTTGTGACCGGGCCGGATGTCCTGCCGCACCTCGATGCGGCCTCCCGCGTCCTCGATCACGGTGCCCGCGGGAATCTCCTTCTTGACGATGGCGACGTCGTCCCCCGGGTTGAGGACGATGGCGACGTCTGTGATGGCGTAGGTTGCCATGAGGCTCCTCCTGTCACGCTACGAGATGCCGCAGAATCTACAGGCCGCGTCCCGCCATTGCAACGACCCCAATGCAGCAGTATAGGGCAGTGTTCGGCCGAGGGCTGCCTATTGACGTCCGGGGCGGCGGCAGTCATAGTCAGCCGCAAACGTCATGGCGAGCCCAGCCAAGACCCAGTACACGAAGAGCGGCGATATTCACATCGCCTACCAGGTCAGCGGCGCGGGCGGCCTCGACCTCGTGGTGGTGCCCGGCTTCGTGTCTCACCTGGAATATGGGTGGGAGCATCCGTGGCCTGCGCATTACTTCGAGCGGCTGGGGACCTTTTCGCGGCTCATCCGCTTCGACAAGCGCGGTACCGGGCTCTCCGATCGAGTCGGAGGAATCCCCACGCTCGAGCAACGCATGGACGACGTGCGAGCCGTCATGGATGCTGCCGGCTCGGAGCGCGCGGCCCTCTACGGGGTTTCCGAGGGTGGTCCAATGTCGCTGCTCTTCGCCGCCACCTATCCTGAGCGCACATCCGCGCTGGTGCTCTATGGCTCCTATGCACGCCGCTCCTGGGCACCGGACCATCCCTTCGGGCACACGGAGGAGGAATGGCGAGCGATGATCGAGGCCATAGAAAAGAGCTGGGGCGACAGCGCTGGCAACGATGTGCGGGCACCCGGCGCCGCCGGGGACGAGTCCTATCGGCAATGGTGGGCCACATACCAGCGCCTCGCGGCAAGCCCCGGAGCCGCGGTGGCCGTCATGGAGATGAACAAGCAGATCGACGTCCGTCCCATCCTGCCCGCTGTGCGCGTGCCGACCCTCGTTCTCCATCGGACAGGCGATCGCGCGATCCGGGCGGAACAGGCACGATACCTGGCCGATCACATTCCCGGCAGCCGTCTCGTCGAATTCCCCGGCATCGATCACACCCCCTGGGTCGGGGATTCGAGCCTCATCCTCGACGAAATCGAGGAATTCCTCACTGGCACTCGCCATGAGCCCGAGAGCGACCGGGTGCTCGCGACCGTGCTCTTCGCGGACATCGTGGCCTCGACGGAGCGGGCGGCGGCTGTCGGGGATCGGAAGTGGCGCGATGTGCTCGATGGCTACTACTCTGTCGCGCGACGCGAGCTCACCCGATTCCGTGGTCGCGAGGTGGACACGGCCGGAGACGGCTTCTTCGCCTCCTTCGACGGCCCGGCGCGCGGCATCCGGTGCGCGCAGGCCATCGCCACCGGCGTCCGTCCCCTCGGCATCGAGGTGCGCGCGGGGCTTCACACCGGAGAGTGCGAGGTCATCGGCGGCAAGGTCGGCGGCATCGCCGTCCACATCGGCGCGCGGGTCGCCGGGCTCGCCGGGCCGAGCGAGGTCCTCGTCTCCAGCACCGTAAAGGATCTCGTGGCGGGATCGGGGCTCCGGTTCGAGGAACGCGGGCTGGAAACTCTCAAGGGCGTCCCGGGCGAGTGGCGGCTCTTCTCGGTATCGTTCGCCGCCTGATGTCCCGCCGGCTCGCTCCCGTGCTCGCCCTGCTCCTCGCGGGCTGTGCCGGCCATGGCTTGAACACCCGAGCCGCGGATTCCTGGGGCAACACCCGCGCCTGTCAGTCGATCCGCTCCGCCGTGCTCGCCCGCGACGCGAGCGCGCTTACCGTGCTCGATGTGCTGTGCAACGGCAACCTCGTGGTCATTGCGGGGGCGCTGCCGCCCGACTACAAGCTGGCGGTGGAGGCGGTGCACATCGCGCGGACGACGCCGGGCGTCAGTCGCGTGGAGACGTTCTTCGTGCCCCGGAGCGCGCGCGAGGCGAGCGACGCCGCCCTCGCGGTCCAGGTCAAGAGCGCGGTCGCCGGGAGCGACGGCGCGGCCGCTTCGGCCACAGACCTTACGGTGATCGGAGGTACGGTCGTGCTGGTCGGCGTCGTGCATGATCAGGCCAGGGCGGACCGGCTCGTCGCCAGCGCCGGCGCTGTCTCAGGCGTGAGGAGCGTGAAGTCTTTTCTGCAGGTCAAGCCCTAGCCGACACTCACAGAAAGGAGATCCCGAATGAAGAAGAAGATCACCAGCCCGCACGTGCCGGACCCTCCCCCTCAGACGTGGTCCAACTGCCTCGTGATGGGCAACCAGGTGTTCGTCGCCGGCATGGTTGCGCGCGGGACGGAGGGGGCCGTCGGCGGCGACAGTATGTATGCCCAGGCCCAGGCCATCTTCGCCAAGATCAAGCACATGATGGAGGCGGCCGGCGGCACCATGAACGACATCGTCAAGGTGCTGATCTTTGTCACCGACATCAAGCGGCGCGAGGAAGTCTGGAAGGCGCGCCGGGAGGTGTTCACCGGGGATTTTCCCGTCTCGACGCTGGTCGAGGTGCGGGCGTTGGCGGCGCCGGAGTTCCTCGTGGAGATCGAGGCGATCGGGATCCTGGGGCGGGGAAGCCCTAGGCTCTACGCTGGCGGGAGTGCCCGCTCATCACCGCCGCCTCACCACCGCCCCTCACCCTGCCCTCTCCCCCGGTGGGGGAGAGGGTCATAGGGTGGGGACCACTCATCTGGATCGGAGCTTGCGGGCGGCTTCCGCGCGCATCTGCTGCATGGCGCGCGTTTCCTGGTCGGAGTAGCGCTCGTCCTTCCAGGGGTTGGCGTGCATGTGATAGCCGTTCACCTCCCAGAAACCGGGCGGGTTCACGTCGAGGAACTCGAAGCCGCGGAGCCACTTGGCACTCTTCCAGAAGTAGAGTTTGGGGACGACGAGGCGCAGCGGCCCCCCGTGATCGGGCTCGAGCGGCTTGCCGTCATGTGACAGGGCGAGGATCACGTCATCGTCCACGAGATCCTCGAGGGGAAGGTTGGTCGTGTAGTCGGGATCGGCGTGAATCAAGACGTACTTCGCCTCGGGCTTGACGCGCACCCGCTGCATGATCTCGCGGATGTGCACGCCCTCGAAGGAGTTGTCGAGGCGCGACCAGCGCGTCACGCAGTGGATGTCGCAGGACACTTCGCTACGCGGAAGGGCGAGGAACTCTTCCCACGTCCACGAGACTTCCTCTTCCACGAGCCCGAAGCAGCGGAATCTCCAGGTCTTGGGGTTGAATTTCGGGGTCAGCCCGTAGGTCAGCACCGGCCACTTTGTGGTCAAGACCTGGCCCGGGGGCGTGCGCTTGGCGAGATCCTCGGCATTCGCGGTCATGTCATCTCCTCGTTCGGATGGCTCATCATCACACTCCTAGCCGGCGAAGCGGTAGCCCTGGCCGTGGGCGGTGAGTATGTAAACGGGATGCTCGGGGTCGCGCTCGAACTTCTGCCGCAAGCGGAGGATATGAGTGTCCACGGTGCGCGTGGTGGGAAACTGCTCGTAGCCCCACACCTCTTCGAGGAGCCGGTCGCGCGTGATCACCTCGCCGCGATGCTCGACGAGATAGCGCAGGAGGTCGAACTCCTTGCGGGTGAGCCGCACTTCCCGGCCCGCGCGGAAGGCCTGGCGGCCGCGCAGGCGGATGCGCACGTCTCCGAACGCGAACTCCTCGAACTTCTGCCGGGGGCCGGGGCGTCGCAGCACCGCGCGAATCCTCGCCAGGAGCTCGCGGAGCCCGAAGGGCTTGGTCACGTAGTCGTCGGCCCCCAGCTCCAGCCCCTGGACGCGATCGGCCTCCTCGCCGCGGGCGGTCAGCATGATGACGGGAATGTCGAGCCCCTTGGCGCGCAGCTCCCGGCAGATGTCCCAGCCGCTCATGCCCGGCATCATGATGTCGAGAAGGAGCAGGTCCGGCGCCTCCGAGAGCGCGAGGGCGAGCCCGCGCCGGCCGTCAGTGGCGGAGAGCGTCTGATAGCCCTCGAAGCGAAGGTTGTCCTCGAGGCCCCGGACCATCTCCGGCTCGTCGTCCACGATCAGGATGCGCGGCACGCCACAGTCTCCTTCACTCCTCGATCACCGGGCCACGGGCAGGTAGAGGAAGAACCGGCTCCCCTGACCTGGGCGGCTGTCCACGGTCACGCGTCCCCCATGGGCTTCCGCGATGTACTTGACGAGGGCCAGTCCCACCCCGCTGCCCCGCGTGCCCAAGGTCTCACTCCGTCCGATGCGGTAGAACTTCTCGAAGATTCGCTCCACCTCCCCCGGCGGAATGCCGATGCCCTCGTCGGCGACCTCGATCACCACCCACTGGTCTTCCTGACGGGCGGAGAGGCCGAGGCGCCGGCGCTCGGTCGAATACTTGAGGGCGTTGTCCACAAGGTTGGCGAGGGCCTGCTTGATCGCGTCCGGATCCATGAGGGCATCCGGCAGGTCGGGCGCCACCGCCACGTCGAGCTTGAACCCGCGCTGGGCCAGCGGGTAGCGGAAGGCATCCAGCACGTCGTGGATCAGCGGCTCCACCGGATGCGGGCCGATCTCGTAGCGCTGTCCCCCGCCCTCGATGCGCGAGAAGTCGAGGACATTGTCGATGAGCCGGGTCAGCCGCTCGCTCTCGCGCGTGATCACCGAGTAGTACTCGCGCCGGGTCGCCTCGTCGGGAAGGCGGCCGAGCTCGAGGGTCTCCCCGAACATGCGAATGAGGGACAGCGGCGTCTTGAGGTCGTGGGAAACGTTGGCCACGAAGTCGGACTTGAGCCGGGCCATCTCGGTCTCCCGCTTGATCACGCGGTAGGTCGCGCCCAGGCCGAGGGCGATGACCACGAGGAGGAGGAAGAAGGCGGCCATGAAGAGCATGGCCTGGCGCCGCATGTCGCCCCGTGACGAGGCTCCCGTCGGCTGGTAGAGGGCAACCCGCCACGTGGGCAGCGCGTCACCGAGAGCGACCGTGAGCACGCGGTGGGCGTTGTCGATCGGTCGTGAGACATACAGGGGCTCGCCCTCCGCGTCGAGCACGGCGAGCACGGTGGGCCCCGCGAGCCCGCCCAGGGTCTTCTCGAGCACGTCTCGCTTCACTCCTTCCACGCTCCGTCCGAGGACGGCAAGCACGGGACCGCCGGCCGCGCCCGGGATCACGGCGGCGAGGACGACCTGGTCGCCCACCACGAGGTGGCGCCGACCTCCGCGATCCCACAGGCCCTCGGGAATCTCGCGCAGGATGGCGGGCGGGCCGCCGCCCGGCGGGTACAGCACGCGTCCCTGCCGGTCGACGAGGGTGAGGCGATCGAAGAGAGGATGCTTCCCGCGCCAGTCCTCGAGGGCCTCGGGACGCAGCCCCGCGTCCATGAGAAGAACCTGGAGGCTCGACAGGCTCTCTTCCTCGGCCTTGAGGATGGCCATCTCGACTTTCTCGGCCGCCATGGTGACCATGTCGCGCGACTGCTCGCGAAAGAGCAGCTCGGCCGAGCTCTGCCACTGGCGCAAGGACACGTAGCCGAGCACCGCGAGGATCACGGTGGCCGCCAGCACCGCTCCGAAGACGAAGACGCGCGACCGGCTCACTTCTCCGCGAGCAGCTTCCTGATCATGGCCTCGGTCTCCTCGTAGTAGCCTTCGCCGATATGAGTGTAGCGGACGATGCCCTTGCGGTCGATGACCACAAGAGCGGGCCAGTAGCGATTGCCGAAGCGCTTCCAGATGGCGAAATCATTGTCCTGGACCACCGGATAGGCAACCTTGAGATCCTTCGTGGCCTGCACGACCTTGGCGTAGGGGCGCTCCCACGTGAACTCGGGCGCGTGGACTCCCACGATGGTCAAGCCGTCCTTCTCGTACTTCCCGTGCCAATCCCGCAACTGCGGGATCACGTTCTTGCAGTTGTATCAGCCGTAGGTCCAGAACTCTACCGCGACCACCCGTCCGCGCAGCTTCTCCATGGTCAGCGGCTCGCTGTTGATCCAGGGGCCGCCCGTGATATCCGGGGCGGGCTGCCCGACTCGCGTGGTCACCGCCTGCCCACCGAGAGGCGCCGCAAGAACGGCCAGCGTCGCGGCCAGCCCTCCTGCCGTCATCCACGTCCACAGTGTTTTCATGGTGGTCAGCCTACCGCCTCTCGGGGCCGCCGGTGTCACGGTCCTGTCAAATCTACCCCGGCTCCTTCCGATAGAAGGTTGGACAGCCCGCGACCTGCCCCTATAATGCAGGTGGCGAGAGGGCGGGCATGGGCCCGTCCGGCAGCACTGGCGCCGATTCAGCAACGTAGGGACAGGAAAGGCATTGGATGAGTGATGACAGGAAGTTGGCGATGTTCATGGATTTCGAGAACATCGTCCGTGGGGTGAAGGAAGCGCAGTACAAGCAGTTCGAGATCAAGCTGGTCCTCGAAAGACTCGTCGAGAAGGGCAAGATCATGGTGAAGCGGGCCTACGCGGACTGGAACCGCTACGCCGAGTACAAGCGTCCCTTCCACGAGCACGCCATCGAGCTGATCGATGTCCCACAGAGTCGCTACAGCGGCAAGAACTCCGCGGACATCCGCATGGTCGTAGACGCCATGGACCTCGCCTACGCCAAGCAGCACGTGGACAGCTTCGCCCTCGTCTCCGGCGACTCGGACTTTTCGCCGCTCGTCTCCAAGCTCCGGGAGAACGACCGCTACGTGATCGGGCTCGGCGTGAAATCCTCCTCGTCGGAGCTCCTCGTGGGGAACTGCGACGAGTTCATCTTCTACGAGGACCTGATCCGCGAGTCGAAGAAGACCACCGCGCTCCGCGGACTGCCCGAGAAGAAGATGGAGGCGATGCAGCAGCTCATCGAAGCCATCCAGGCTCTCCAGCGCGAGAACAAGGACACCCTGTGGGGCTCCATGGTGAAGCAGACCATGCAGCGGAAGAACCCCGCCTTCAACGAGTCCTACTACGGGTACTCGACCTTCTCGAAGCTCCTGGAGGAGGCAGCCAAGCAGCGGATCGTCACCCTCGAGCGGGATGCCAAGAGCGGGACGTACATCATCACTTCGCTCGAGGAAGGCAAAGCGGCGTAGCTAGACGGTACGCGAGGCGGCCGGGCGGCGCGGGGGGCGGGGTGCGCTCCCCACACCACGCTGAGTTGCAATCCGCTGGGCCACTCTGGCCCGCCACGAGATGCTGGTTTGGCGCTTCGAAGAAGCTCCCCAGAAGACACGGGTCTGGGGAGCGCACCCTGCCCTCCGCACCACCGGCCGATTGCAGGTGCTGGCTATCTCCGTCTTGTAATGACGGCGACTCTTCCGCTGTCGCTGATCAGGGCGGTCATGATCCAGCTCACGATGCTGACGATGAGTGCGCCGAGGAACGCTGACCAAAAGCCCGCCACGTAGAAGCCCTTGACGATCGAGGCCACGAGCCAGAAGCAGAGGCCGTTGAGGACGAGCAAGAAGAGTCCGAGGGTGACGAGGGTGATGGGCAGGGTCAGGATGATGAGCACGGGGCGGACGACGGCGTTCACGAGGCCGAGGAGGAGGCCGCCGACCAGCGCGGGCACCACTCCGTCCACCCCGATGCCTGGCAAGATGGAGGCGGCGAGCATGATGGCAAGCGCGTTGACGACCACCCGCAGCAGGAAGCCCATCGACTCCTCCATGACGTGAAGAGTTGGCCGCGCGCCGGGCCAGCGTATACTGGCCGTCGTGCCGAGACACCATTATAGGCTCCCCGTTGCCGGCGCCCTGTGCGCCGTGCTTCTCTGGTCGGCGGCCCGCGCCAATGAATCCTCGAGCCTCAACGTCGACCCGGCCCTTTCCCGCGGTCCCGCCGACGCCCTCGTGACCATCATAGAGTTCTCTGACTTCCAGTGCCCATCCTGCAAGCGCGCCCAGCAGGCGCTCGAGCAAATCATGAAGGAGTTCGAAGGCCAGGTTCGCCTCGTCCACAAGGACTATCCCGTGCCCAGCCACAAGGGTGCCCTCCCCGCCGCGGAGGCGGCGCGCTGTGCCGCGGCCCAGGGGGTGTTCTGGGAGTATCACGACCTGCTTTATCTCGCCGTGCCGGACTTCTCCCGCGACGATCTCGTGCGCTACGCGGGTCGCCTCAGCCTCGATCGCGAGGCCTTCGCAACCTGCCTCGACACGCATCAGTTCAGGAAGGACATCGAGGCCGACGTGCGCGAGGGTCGCGCCCTCAAGCTCCCCGGCACGCCGACTTTCCTCGTCAATGGCAAGCCTCTGGTCGGTGCCCAGCCCGTCGAAGCATTTCGTAAGGCCATTCGCGACGCGCTGAGGGAAGCGCGCGCCAGATAGCCGATGAGAAGACGAAAAATTGTTGCCACTCCAAGCCGTCTCCGGTAAGGTGAGTGCGGTTCGCGAGTTGGTAAAAACGTTGCGTGGCCCGACCCCAGCTGCAGTGATCCAACGAGGCGCCGATCATGACCACTGAACAATTCTGGCTGTCTATAGGCTTTCTCGGACAGGCCTTCTTCTTCAGCCGCTTCCTCGTGCAGTGGATCGCCTCCGAGCGCCGGAGGGAAAGCGTGGTCCCCGTCTCCTTCTGGTTCTTCTCCATCGGGGGCGGCAGCGTGCTCCTGCTCTATGCCATTCACCGCGGCGACCCCGTCTTCATCATGGGTCAGGGCGCGGGACTCTTCGTCTACCTTCGCAACCTCTATCTCATCCGGCGCAAGCAGCGCCAACTCGCTCAGGCCGGCGCCTGACCATCGCCCGCGAAAGGACCCCATCGATGACCCCGACCACGACCGACAAGATCCAGTGGGCCGTACCTCAGGCGCGAGAGATCCTCATGATTCCCGGACCCACGGAGCTCCCCTTCCCGGTCATCCAGGCCATGAACCAGGCGCCCGTCATTCATTACGACCAGAGCTTCGACCTCGCCGTGCTGGAGCCGGTGAATCTTGCCCTCAAGAAAGTGTTCCAGACCACGACGGGCGAGGTCATCACCATGCCCGGCTCGGGGCGGACGGCGCTGGAGTCGAGCGCGGTCTCCCTGGTGGAGCCGGGGGATAGTGTTCTCGTCATCGTGGCCGGACGCTTCGGTCTCCTCATGCGCGAGGTGATGGAGCGCATCGGCGCCATCGTGACGGAGTTCACGGTGGAGGCGGGCAAGCCTATCGACCTGGCCAAGCTCGAGAAGGAGATCGGCCGCGTCAAGCCCAAGGTCGTCACCATGGTCCACAACGAGACGTCCACCGGCGCGACCTATCCGGCGGGCGACGTGGCCAAGATCGTGAAGGGCCATGGCGCCCTCTTCTTCCTCGACACGGTGTCGTCGCTCGCGGGCATCGACGTGCCCACCGATACATGGGGCATCGACCTGAACATGACGGGCTCGCAGAAGTGTCTCGCCGCGCCCCTCGGCATGGCCCTCATCGGCGTCACCCCGCCCGCGTGGGAGGCCATGGAGCGGCGCAAGCACAAGGCCTCCTCGTGGGTCTACGACCTGCTGCGGTGGCGCGAATCGTGGATCCCGGCTTCCCGCGGCGGACGCGTGGCCGACGGAGCGGGGCGGTCGCAGCCGATCTCCATGCCCACCCACCTCGTCCAGGCCCTCGGCGCCGCCGTCCGCCTCGTGCTCGAGGAAGGGATAGAGGCGCGCTTCCGTCGTCACGCGGTGGCCGCCCGGGCTTTTCGCGCCGGCCTCGATGCCATGCGCCTCGAGATGTTTTCGGATTCCTCGCTCCTCTCCAACACCGTGTCGTGCATCAAGGCGCCCGCGGGCATCGACCCCGCGGCCATCGTGAAACACATGCGCGAGAACTACGGCATCCTCATCGGCACCGGGCTCGATACCATGCGCACCACCACCCTCCGGGTGGGTCACATGGGCATCACCTCCAGCCCGCTGTACATCCTGCCCACCCTGTCCGCCCTCGAGATGACGTTGCGCGATCTCGGCTATCGGTGCGAGGCGGGGGCGGGCGTGTCGGCGGCCCAGGCCATCTTCTCGTCCGCTCAGGCATGATCTCGGTTCCCGACGATTTCCCCTCGGTCTTCGAGGCCACTCCCGCCCACGAGCGGGCCAAGAAGCTGGGGGACGTCGTGGTGTTCACCGAGCGCGGCGCCGACCAGGAACAGGAGCTGATCCGCCGCATCGGCCGGGCCGCGGTCGCCATCAACATCCGCGCGCATGCCCGCTTCACCGACGGGGTGTTCACGGCCTGCCCCAGCCTCAAGATGGTTTCGATTTGGGGAACGGGTACCGACAATTTCGATCTGAATGCGGCGGGCATGCGCGGCGTCACCATCTGCAACACACCGGGCGTCAACGCCTTCGCGGTGGCCGAGCATGCCTTGACCCTCATGCTCGCGGTCGGGCGAAGGATCACCACCATCGACGCGGAGATGCGCAAGAACAAGTGGTCGCGCGAGCTCCTCACCCAGATGCAGGGCAAGACACTGGGCGTCTTCGGCATAGGGGCCATTGGAGCCCGCGTGGCCACCCTCGGCAAGGCCATCGGCATGGACGTGCTGGGCTGGTCGGCCACGGGCGATCCCGCGCGCATTCGCGCCGCGGGCGCCACTCCCGCCTCCAAGGAGGAGATCCTCGAGCGGGCGGATGTGATCAGCCTCCATGTGCGCCTGTCTCCGGAGACTCGGGGCTTCCTCGGCCGGAAAGAGCTGGCCCAGATGAAGCGCACGGCCATCCTGATCAATACGGGCCGCGGCGCCCTCGTGGACCGCGAGGCGCTCCTCGCCGCGCTCTCCGAGCGCAGGATCCTCGGGGCCGGGCTCGATGTGTTTCACCAGGAGCCACTGGCCACCGACGATCCCATCCTCGCCCTGCCCAACGTGATTCTTTCCCCGCACAATGCCGGCCAGACGCCCGAGGTCATCCGTGATGGTCTGCTCCGCGCCGTGGAGAACGTCGAGTACTACCTCAAGGGCACCCCGCGGGACGTCGTCGTCGCACCCGTTCGCTGATCCGACGCGCGTTTCTCTCCACCACTCTGCCGTGCGCACGCCCGTATTCGGTGGGATCATGCGTGCCTTGGGGATCCGCGTCGGGTTCCCGCGACAACGGGGCGACCGCCCCAAGGAGGCCAGCATGTCCAAGGTGCTCAAGTGCGGTGATCTGATGCCCGGTTGCAGCTTCGTCGCGGAAGGCAAGGACACGGCGGAGGTGATGGCCAAGGGCGCAGAGCATGCGAAGACGGCGCACGGGATGACGTCGATTCCGCCGG
>DASYQB010000308.1:0-3967 GCA_036005985.1 Candidatus Methylomirabilota bacterium
CTTGTCCTGATGATGCTCGCCGAAGAAGCACGAGTCGAAGCCGCTCGCTTCGGCCAGCTGCGCCTCGGCGATCACCTCGTCGATGGCGCGCTCCAGATGCTCTCCCCGCGGCGGATTGGCGATGGAGCTATAGAGCCCGAATTTCATCGAGCACCTCCTTGTCGGTTGACGGTCCGGCAAGCCTAGCGCGGAACGCGCGTGTCCGCGCCGGCATTGTGAGGATCACCACGGACCTACGCCCGGCCGGTATACCATGAGGCGGGGGATCATCGCGTGCCCGAACCGGATCGCATCGAGGAGTTCAAGGAAGTGGCCGAGCTGATGCCGGACGATCCGGTCGTCCGCTTCGGCCTGGCCGGCGCCTACCTCGACGCGGGGCAGACCGACAACGCCATCGTCGAGTACGAGGAGACCATCCGCCTCAAGCCCGACTATTCCGCGGCCCATCGGGGCCTCGGCCGCGCCCTCGAGCGAGCGGGACGGCGCGAGGACGCGATGACGGCGTATCGCAAGGGGCTGGAGGTGGCAACCCGGACAGGCGATCTCCAGACCAAGAAGGAGATCGAGGTGTTCCTGCGGCGGCTGGAGTCGGGCTAGACGGGAGCTCGCCTACCGGCGGCGCTCGAGGTTCAGGTCGATCTTCTTCAGGCGCTGGAGATCGGATCCCAGGCGGGCCGATTCGACCTTCAGTCGCGCGAGCTCGGCTTCGCGCACGCGGAGCTCGCCTTCGCGGGCCTCGAGCTCCACCTCGCGCGCCGCGAGGTCGCTCAGCGCGGCGTTCCACGCGCGGGCGTCCGCCTCCCACTCGCCCTTGGGATACTCCTTGAGCAGCCGGTCGAAGGCGCGCTGCGCCGCCCGGTAGTCAGGCGGCCCCGCCGCCGGATCGGTGAGGAGCCGCGCCAGGTTGTAGAGGGCAGTGGCGTGCCGGGCATCTCGCTCGGGCTCGGCGGCAATGCGCGCGTAGAGCTCCCGGGCGGCGAGCGGCCGTCTTTGTCCGAGCAGATCGTCGGCGTGGGCCAGGGTGAGCGGAGGCGGGGTGGTCGCCCGGCTCGCGTTGGACGAGGAGCCGAACCACCCGGAGGAAGCGCACCCCGCGCTGAGGGCACCCAGCAAGAGCACGAGGACGAGGCGTCTCATGAGGCGCGCGCGGCCTTCGGCAGATTCACGGTCATGCATGTCCCTTTCCCCTCTTCACTTTGCACGGCGATGGTCCCCCCGTGAGCGGACACCAGCTCTTTCACGATGGCCAGGCCGAGTCCAGATCCCTTGCGGCCCTGATGCGCCTGCTGGTACGGCTCGAAGACCCGGTGGATGTCCGTGGCGGGAATGCCGGGCCCGTTGTCTCGCACGGCCAGCTCGAGATACGTCCCGGCATCAGTCATCTCCACGCGCACGGAGCCGCCCGGCGGCGTGAACTTGATGGCGTTGCCGGCCAGATTCAGGATGATCTGGGTCAGCCCGTCCTCGTCGGCGGTGATGGCAAAATCCTGGCCCGTCGCCGTCGACTCCAGAATGACGCCCTGCTGCTCCGCCTGGGCCCCCAGCACGTCGAGCGCGCGGGCCACCACCTTGTCCAGCTCGATGCGACGTAGCTCGAGGGGGAACACCCCGGCCCGGAGCCGGTTGAGATCCAGGATGCGCGTGACCAGGCTGAGGAGGCGATCCACGCTGCTGTCGATCGACTGAACCCAGTGGCGCCCCTTGGCGTCGAGATTCGCTGGCCGCATCAGGAGAAGCTGAGCGGAAGCGCGGATGGCCGTGAGCGGATTGCGGAGCTCGTGAGAGATCTGGGAGAAGAACTGTTGCTTGTGCTCTTCCACCTCTCGCAGCTCTTTCGCCATGTGATTGAAGGCGAGGGTGAGATCACCCACTTCGTCGCTCGACTCGACGATCAGTGGTTTGTGGAAGCTGCCGTCGGCCACCCGCCACGTGGCCGCGGAGAGCTGGCGCACCGATCGAGTGAGGCGAAACGCGACGAAGCAATTGGCGGCGACGGCCGCGAGCAGGCTGCCCCCGAGGGCCACCAGCACCATGGTCCACGTACGGTTCTCGAGGGCACGCACGGCGATCTGGGCCCGGCTCACTTCCGCCGAGGTGTCCTGAGCGAGCTTGGCCAGCGCCCGATCCAGCTTTTCCGCGGCCGCGCGCGCCGGGCCTTCGGAGATCGCCATGGCCCGCGCCGGATCGCGCTTGGCGAGGAGCACGCGCTCCTTGTTGACGTGCTCCTGATAGGAGGCGAGGGCGGCCACGGCCTCGCCATGGCTCGTCATCTCCGCCGTCGACGCGAGGAGTGTGTCTAGGCGGCCGAGGTTCGCCACCGCGCGCTCCGTGTGTTCCTTGAGGAGATCACCGTAGGCGCGGTCTCGCAGGACGAGATACCGCGCCTCGAGCCGCAGGAGCCGAGGCACCACCTCCTGCAGGGCGACTTCGATCTGAAGAGCGGGCAGGGAGCGATCGGTGATCTCGCGATGCGCCCGCACCAGGTGATCGACGGCGAGGAGGCTCCACGCCGCGACGCCTACCAAGGCCATGATGACCAGGGTGGTCGCGGCGAAGAATTTGGAAGCCAACCGCATAGCTGCCCTCGCGATGTGAGGCTATGGACGCCCGAAGTGCCCTGCACACGACAGAGCAAGCCCTGAGCCAGCCTCCACGCCAGGAAAATCAGGAGGTTGGCGGGCGTCTCTCCGGGCGCGGCTTCCCAAGAGCGTCAGCCCCTGCCGGAAATGGGAATGCGCTCGCCCGGCTCACGTCGGCGGCCGCTCCAGATAGCGCCGCCTGACGTGCTGGGCGGCCCTGCTTCACCGCGCGGCGCGGCTGGGCGCTGCGGGTATACTCCGGCCCATGCTCGACTTCACCGATCACGTGGTGCTCATCACCGGCGCGGGCGCGGGCATCGGCTCCGGCGTGGCCAAGGCCTTTCACGATGCGGGGGCCCGGGTCGCCCTCGGCGACTTCCGCGACAAAGCCCTCGCGCGCACCGCCGCCTCCCTCGGGGGCTCTTCTCGTGTCTACACGCGCACCATGGACGTGCGCGATGCGCGCTCCACCGCGGAATTCTTCGACGGCGCCGAGCGTGCCCTCGGTCCGGTGACGGTGGCGGTGGCCAACGCGGGCATCTATCCCAACACCCCGGTGCTCGAGATGAGCACGGAGGAGTGGGATCGCGTGATGGAGACCAACGTGCGCGGGGTCTTCCTCACCTGCCAGGCCGCCGCGCGCTCCATGGTGGCTCGCGGCACCCGCGGCAAGATCATCACCCTCTCCTCGGGCGCCTCCCAGAGCGGGCGTCAGGGGGCCGCGCACTATTGCGCGTCGAAGGCGGGCGTGGTCATGTTCACCAAGGTGCTCGCCCTCGAGATGGCCGCCCACCACATCAACGTCAACTGCATCTCGCCCGGACTCATCGAGGTCGAGGGCGAAGTGTCTCCGCTGACGTCCGAGTACGTGGCCACCCTGACCAAATCGATCCCGTGGGGGCGCATCGGCAAACCCGAAGACATCGCCCACGCCGCTCTGTTCCTCGCCTCTCCCCTCGCCGACTTCATCACCGGTGAGGTGCTGGCCGTCAACGGCGGCTCGTCGGCGGGCCGCGCCTTCCTCCCCCTCAGCACGCCGAAGCCGTCCTAGCTCAGCCGATTCGCACCAGGCCGATCAAGCGGTCGAGGGCGACGATGAGCACGAGAGCGAGGACGACGAAGATCGTCGAGACGGCGTTGATGGTGGGGTCGAAATTGTACTCGGTGTAGTTGAAGATGCGGAGAGGCAGCGTGGTGGTGCGCGCTCCCGCGATGAGCAGGGTCACTGCGAGCTCCCCGAACGAGATGATGGCGGCGAAGATGGCGCCCGCCACCATCCCCGGCCTCAGGAGGGGCAGGGTCACCCGCCAGAACGTCTGCAGTGGCGTCGCCCCCAGGTTCTGCGCGGCCCGCTCCAGGGCCGGATCGAGATTGTGCACGCTGATCGA
>DASYQB010000309.1:0-24386 GCA_036005985.1 Candidatus Methylomirabilota bacterium
GAAGGCCACCTTGGAGGCCTCACCGATACCGAACCAGAGCACCATCATGGGCAGGAAGGCGAGGGGCGGGATGGGGCGCAGCATCTCGAGCATCGGCTCCACCAGATGCTCGAGGAGGCGCGAGCGGCCGAGGGCCGTGCCCGCCACGATGCCCAGGGTGGCCGCGATGCCGAAGCCCCACACCACGCGAGACAGGCTGGCCGTGATGTGCTTGAGCAGCTCGCCGGAGGCGGCCATCTTGATGCCCGCGCGCAGGACCTCGTCCGGGGCGGGGAGCAGAATCGGATTGAAGACCTTGAGCACGTGCGCGTTGAGGAGGCTCACGCCCCACCAGAGCACGAAGAAGAGCAGCAGCGACACCGCGCGCAGCCCGAGCACCGCCGGCCGACTGAGCTCCCGCCTGGTCCGCCGGCCGGTGACCGGCGCCACGGGGGGAGCGGCGGCTACGCTGACGGTGGCGGACGCGGGCCTTACCGCTTCGGCTTCCATGTCACGAGCTTCGGGTCGACCTCGGCCATGAGCCCGGTGGAGAAGACGTCGTCCGGGGAGACGGCGGAGGGGATGCGCTTGATCTCGAGCGCCCACTCGCTCTGCGACCGGACGGCGAGGGCGGCGTCCTCGTCGAAGGCCATGGTGTAGTGATTGGCCTCGGTCATCACCTTGAGGGCGTCGCGATCGTCGATGCGCAGCCCCTTCTCGAGGGCATCGAGGGCCTTGTTGCGGTCGTTGACCATCAGGTCGTTACCGCGCTTGAGCGCGCGGATGAGCGCCTTCAGGGTCTTGGGCTTCTCCTTGATCCACGTATCCGAGGCGAGGAGGAAGGCGTAGACGTGCAGGAGCTGCTTGTCGCCCGTGAGCTGCTCCGGCTTCCCCGTGATGTACGAGACCGTTGCCGTGGTGTACATCGTGCCGCCGAGCTTGACGAGGCGGAACAGGTTGGGCTGCCAGCCGAGGAGACCGTCCACATCGCCCTTGGAGGCGGCCACCACGCCTTCGGAGGGCTGCATGTTCACCAGGGTGACCTTGGCCGGATCGAAGCCGTATTGCTTGGCGAGCTTGGCGAGGATCAGCACCTGCGAGTTGCCCTGCGTGTGCGCGAGCTTCTTGCCCTCGAGGTCCTTGGGGCTGGCCAGCTTGGTCTTCGGCGAGAGCACGAAGCCCTGGGTGCCCGCAATATTGGCGAGGGGCGCGATGGTTCGCACGGGCAGCTTCTGGCCTCCGAGGACGATCTGGGCGAAGCTGCCCCCGCCTGCCACGCCCTGCTGCCCGCTCGCCATCAGGGTGATGATGTCGCCGCCGGACTGCTGCCACTTCACCGTCACCGTGAGCCCTTCGTCCTTGAAGTAGCCGAGCTGATCGGCGATGGCGATCTGCGCGCCGAGCTGCGGGTCGCGAACAGCGGGCAGGTCGAAGGTGGCTTGCTCGACCTGGGCGTGAGCGTAGCCCATGCCGAGGAGTAGAGAGAGGAAGAGCACGGGAAGAGCCCGTCTGGCTATGGTCACGATTTCCTCCTGAGTTGGCGGTGTGAAGCGCGGGTCACCTGGGGAGCAACGCCCATGCCATCGCATCACGTGCCGGCCCCTCGCAAAACCCTCTGTACCGTGCCCGTTTACCCAGATACTCCAATCGGCGTCTCTCGGCAAGCTGCCGATGCCTTGGGCACTCGCACGTCTTTGCCCACAGCACGCGCACGCCCCCTCACCCTGCCCTCTCCCCCGATGGGGGCGAGGGTATCGAAACCCTCTCCCTCAGGAGGGAGAGGGCAGGGTGAGGGTGGATGTCCTTTCGCGGATCATCGCGATCACGATGCCGGAGCACCCGAAGGCCGCGCAACGTACCGACCCAGGGCCGGCCCCAACACCTTCCCGTGCTCGTACACCAGCGCCCCGCGCAGGAAGGTCGCCGTGACCTTGCCCGTCAGCTCCTGCCCCTCGAACGGCGTATAGCCCTGCCCCGACGGCGAGTCGGCCGCGCGCACCGTGAAGCTCTGATTCGGATCGAGAAGGGCCAGGTCCGCGTCATACCCCGGCGCCACGTCGCCCTTGCCGAGAAGCCCGTAGCGCTGCGCGGGGTTCCGCGAGCAGAGCTCGGCCATGCGGTTATACGGCAGCCCGCGCTTGCTGCCCTCGCTGAACACGCCGGAGAGGAGGTACTCGGTGCCGCCGAAGCCGGACTTGGCGAGCCAGATGTCGTCGGGGCGCTCGGAGGAGACCTTCATCTCCGTCGAGCAGCAGGCGTGATCGCTGACGATCCAGCTCACCTCGCCTTCGAGCACGGCCCGCCACAGATGCTCCACGTCCGCGCGAGGCCGGATGGGCGGATTGACCTTGGCGAGCGCTCCCGCGGGCGCGCCCGTGTCGAGAAGCAGATGGCCGACCGTCACCTCGCGGCGGAAGTCGATGTGAGGGAACACGCGCTGCATGGCCAGGGCCGCCTCCATGGCCTTGCGAGACGAGAGATGGAGCAGGTTGATGTTGGGGCAGGCAGCCTCGTTGGCGAGATAGGCGGCGATCCACACCGCAAGGCCTTCGGCGTGCGGCGGGCGCGCCGCGCTGTACGCAGCCAGCCCGGTCAGGCTCGGATCGTCTTGCACGATGCGCGTATAGGCGTTCAGGATGTCGGCCAGCTCGCAGTGGAGGCTCACACTGACGTAGTCGCGCAGCCTCGGTCGCCGCTCGATGAGCCGGGCCGCTCCCCGCATGACGAATTCGAAATGGGCGAGGTCGTAGCTCTCGTCCTCGGGCAGCATGAGGAACTTGCGCTGGGCGGCGGGGTCGGCGCTGCCGTGAAGCCCGTAGCCGCCATAGAACATGAAGATCTTGAACGAGGGGACACCGTGCTCGACGGCGAGCATCTCCATCTCGTCGATGTGGGCCCTCTCGATGGGCGCCACGTGATAGGCGTAGTCGCACCAGTACCGGCCCGCGGACTGTCGCAGCACCTCGGGGAAGAAGTCACGGTAGGCGCCGCCGCGATTGAGGTAGTACTGGCCTGTGCGGAAATAGGTCAGCATGGCCGTGACCCCGCCCGCGACCGCCGCCTTGCTCTCGGTCACCGCGTCGTCGGCGAGGGGCGAGTAGATGCCCGCGTGGGTATGGGCGTCGACGAGGCCGGGAAAGCCGAGCAGTCCCTTCGCGTCGAAGGTCTCCCGGGCATCCGTGGCGGGAACCTCGCGCTGGACGGCCACGAAGCGCCCGTCCTTCACGCCGAGATCCATCGTCTCGACCGCGCTCTGCCCCGGTCGCACCAGCCGCACGTTCTTGATGACGAGGTCGAGAGGGCGGGCCGTCATGTCTCCACGATCTCGATGGGGAAGAGCTCGAGGGGATCGTCCACCACCACGAGGTGGTGGATGTTGAACTCGTAGACCTCGCCCGCCTTGATGTCGGAGGGCGAGAAGGGGAAGGCGAGATTCCCCGCAATGGCCTTGCGTCCTGGATAGGTCACGTGGAGGCCGGCGGACCGCGCGAGGGCGAGCACGGCCGCCGAGGTGTCGGGGTCGTCGGCCACCACCTCGATGACGAGGCCGATCTCGTGTGAGCGTATCTCCTTCACCTGCTCGAGCCGCCCCATGACGCCGTCACGCCCATAGACGTGGAAGATGAGGCGGTAGCCGTCGGGATAGGTCTCGGCCACGCGCTGGCGGATGTTCTCGAGATAGGCGTCGATCTGGGAGATGAGAATGGGATCGCGCACGCCCGCGATGGCGAGGGTGCGATAGCCCACTCGTCGCACTCCTTCCAGCTTGAGGGTGTAGGCGGGGGCCTTGACGTAGCGCGTGCCGCTCACCCGCACCTGGCGCGGATTGATCTGCTCGAAGGTGGTTTCCGAGAGATCGATCGCCCCTCCAGGCAAGTGGAGGAGAGACGGATCCGCCTTCTCGTAGAGGGTGTGGGCGGCCACCGAGGCCACCGTGCACACCTTGTCGGGATTGGGCGGCTCGACGATGAACGAGCTCTCCTCCACGAAGCCGAGCAGGCTGTCGGAGCCGTGACGGGGGTAGGCGGCGGCCCCCCCGCACTCGAGGATCTTGCCCATGTGAATGACCAGCCCGGGATCGAAGCCCGCGCGCATGGGCAAGGCGCCGATGGGCGCCGGGTCATAAGCCCGCCCGGCGATGATGACCTCCGCGTCCATGTCGAGGGCGCGCATGAAGGGCTCGTAGCCCATCTGGGCCACGATGCACACGCTCTCGTCCACGTCGGCCGCGGTGAGGGGCGAGTCGAGATCGAGAGGCGAAGTGCGCCCGCGCGCGATCTGCTGCTTGAGCCAGTCCTTGTCCACCTCCGCGCCGATCACCGCGGTGCGGAAGCGATAGCCGCGCTCTCGACAGATCTCGCGATAGACGTCGAGCGTCCACTCGAGATGCGGCGTGCCCCCGCCGCCTCCCGCCGAGCCGACGAGGACGGGAATGCGCCGCTCCCGCGCCGCCTCGAGGATCATGGCGAGATCGCGCTTGAACGCGCGCCGGTTGGTGAAGGGCACGCCCGCTCCCAGATAGTACGGTCCCGGATCCGTCGAGCCCGCGTCCACCGCGATGGCGTGGGGATTCCGCTTCATCCCCTCGGCCATGGAGCGGACGGGGATGCCGTAGCCCAGCATGCCCTCGGGAGCGAGGATGGTCATGACGTGGTCGGTCGTGCGCGTGGCGCTCATGTGTCCTCCCAGGAGACGGCGTGCTCCATCAGCGGTACGTGCTGCTGGGCGCCGTACACGTCGCTCTCGCCGAGGGCCCCGGAACCCAGCGGCCGCCGCAGGGTGATCTTCACCGCATATGCCGGATCGAACTCGATGATCTTCAGCACGTCCTCGGCCATGACACCATAGAGGCCCGCGATGGTCACGGGGTCGAGCGCCTTCAAGGCCTTGAAGCGCTCGTAGGTCGCCCGGTCGGGGAACACGATATCGAGGGTGAGGAGGAAGGGGCCGGCATTCTTGCTCGTGACGAACGCCGCGATCTCACCGATGGTTCGCCGCATGGGGCCCCATGGCACCACCAAGCCCCCGGACTGTCAAGGCTGGCTCCCAATCGCCGCCGCGCGTTGACACCTCTTGGCACGGATGCTAACCTCGCGCGCATTCGGGCGCACGCCACGTCAGCCGCATCGTCGCGGACAACCAGCCAGAAGCGGAGGCGCACCATGAGCGAGCACACGCGGGGCCAGTGGTCTGGGCCCGTCAGCCGTCGGAAATTCATGGCCGCCACCGGCGCGGCAGCGGCCGCGGCAGGGTTTCCCGCGGTTCTCCAGGCGCAGGCGCGCGAGGTCAAGGTCGGCTATCTCCTGCCCGTGACCGGTCCGCTCGCCTTCGAGGCAGCACTGGCCCTCAACGGCCTCACTCTCGCCGTGGATGAGATCAATGCCGCGGGCGGCGTCAAGTCCCTCGGAGGGGCCAGGATCAATCTCCTTCCCGGCGATACCCAGAACAAGGTCGAGCTGGGCAATTCCGAGGCCTCGCGTCTCATCGACCAGGGCGCGGTGGCCATCATCGGTCCCTTCTCGAGCCTGGTCGCCTTCTCCGTGCGGCAGGTGACGGAGAAGAACCGCACGCCCTTCCTGCTCCTCGCCGCGGTGGCCGACAACCTGACCGAGGGCGGGCTCAAGTACACCTTCCGCATGCAGCCCAACGGCAAGGCCATGGCCACCCTGACCGTGAGCAACATGTTCGAGATGGCCAAGAACGCGAACGTGCCCATCAAGCGCGTGGCCATGATGCACGAGGAGGGCAACTTCGGGACGACCATGGGCAATCACGTGGAGGCCTTCGCCAAGACCATGGGCTATGAGCTGGTGCAGCGCATTCCCTACAACCTGCGCTCGCCCGATCTCACTTCGGAGCTGTCCAAGGTCAAAGCGTCGAAGCCCGACCTCCTGATCGTGAGCGGCTATTATGGAGACTCCAAGCTCATCGCGGAGACGGCGGCCAAGCTCAAGATCGGCGTCAACGCCCTCGTGGGCCTCGCCAATGCGGCCTACTCGAATCCGAAGTTCATCGCCGAGAATCGCGAGCTGACCGAGCATCTGTTCGACGGCAACTACTGGCACAACCCGCAGAGCCCGCGCGCCCGCGCCGTCTTCGACGCCTACCAGAAGAAGTTCGGCTCGACCATGTCGAACCACAGCGTGCAGGGCTACGAGGTCATGTTCGTCCTCCGGGACGCCCTCGAGCGCGCGGGCTCCATGGACCGGGACAAGCTGCGCGAGGCCATCGCCAAGACGAACCTCACCGACCAGATCCTGACCCAGGAGTCCATCCGCTTCGACGAATCGGGCGAGGACATCTACGCCACCCCCGCCCTCATCCAGGTGCAGAACGGCAAGCCGGTGGTGGTCGGCCCCGCCAAGTACGCCGAGGCCAAGCCGATATTCCCCGTGCCCAAGTGGAAGGGCTAGCCTCGCCGCCCGGCGAGGGCAGGGGGTGAGCGGGGGACTCCTGCTGCAGGCCGTGGTGAGCGGTCTGCTCCTGGGAGGCGTGTACGGGCTGGTGGCGTGCGGGCTCAGCCTGATCTTCGGGGTGCTCCGCATCATCAACTTCGCCCACGGCGCGGTGATGATGCTCGCCATGTACGCCACCTACTGGCTCTTCGTGCTGGCCGGCGTCGATCCCTATCTCTCCGTCGTGCTCACCGCGCCGCTCTTCTTTGTCCTCGGGGTGATCATCGAGAAGGTCGTCATCGAGCCCAATCGCTTTGCGGCCGAGCACAATCAGCTCCTCCTCACCCTCGGGCTCGCCCTCTTCTTCGAGAACCTCGCCCTCGTGCTCTGGCAGGGAGATTTCCGCACCGTCAAGGTCGGATACTCCGGCGCCTCCTTCATGCTCGGGGAGGCGCTGGTCGAGGTGCCGCGGCTCGTCGCGTCGGGCGGCGCCGTGCTCATGGCCGCCGCCCTCTTCGCCTTCCTCCGTCTCACCGACGTGGGCAAGGCCCTCCGGGCCCTCGCCGAGGAGCCCGAGGGCGCGGCCCTCGTCGGGATCAACGTGGCGCGCATTCGCGCGGCAAGCTTCGGGCTCGGATCAGCCTGCGTCGCCGTGGCCGGCGCGCTCATCACGCCGTTCTTCTACGTGGCGCCGGACGTGGCCGAGTCCTTCAACATCATGGCCTTCGTGGTGGTGGTCCTGGGCGGCATGGGGAATTTCGTGGGCGCGCTCGCCGGCGGCTTCATCGTGGGGCTCGCGGAATCGCTGGGGGCGGCGTTCCTTCCCGGCTCCCTCAAGCTGCTCGTGGTCTTCGCCATCTTCATTCTCGTGCTGCTCTTCCGGCCCCAGGGGCTCTTCGGCGGCTCGCGTGAGCGCTAAGGTGGGCGGCGCGCTCGCCGTCGCCGCGCTCATCGCGTTGCCCCCCCTCATGTCGAAGTACCACCTCGAGATCTTGATCAGCGTGCTCTTCTGGGCCTATCTGGGCATCGCGTGGAATGTGCTCGGGGGTTACGCCGGGCAATTCTCGTTCGGCCACGCCGCCTTCTTCGGCATCGGCGCCTACACCTCGACCCTCCTCCTCCTTCGGGCCGGGCTGACCCCGTGGATCGGCATGGCGCTGGGCGGCGCCCTCGCCGCCGCCTTCGGGCTCTTCGAGGGATATCTGTCCTTCCGCTACGGGCTCAAGGGCCCGTACTTCTCTTTGGTCACCCTGGCCTTCGCGGAGATGCTCCGGGTGATCGCGGTGAACACCAAGGCGGTGGGATCCTCGCTCGGCCTCGTCGTCCCGACTGCGCCGAGCGCACCCGGGCTCTTCATCTTCTCCGGCAAGCTGCCGTACTACTACATCATCCTCGCCATGGGCGTGCTCGCCCTCGCCCTCACGTGGAAGATCGGCCGCTCACGGCTCGGCTTCTCGCTGGCCGCGGTGCGCGAGAACGAGGACGCCGCGGAGACGGCGGGCGTGGACGCCCTCGCCACCAAGCTTCGTGCCATGGCGTTGTCGTCCTTCCTCACCGCGCTCGGCGGAACCTTCTACGCGCAGTACTTCGCCTACATCGACCCCACCATCACCTTCGGCCCGAGCGTATCCATCGGCGCGCTCCTGCCCGCCATCGTGGGCGGCGCGGGCACCGTTCTCGGCCCGGTGCTCGGATCGTTCGTGCTCACGCCCCTCTCCGAGCTCACGCGCTATGCCCTGCGCGGGCGGGCGGGCGCCGACATCATGCTGTACGGCGCCATCCTCGTGCTCGTGATCTCCTTCCTGCCGCAGGGCATCATGGGCGTGGTGCGAGAGCGCCGGGCCCGCGCGGGCCGGTCATGAGCCTCCTCGAGCTGTCCGGGCTGACCAAGCGCTTCGGCGGCCTGCTCGCCGTGAGCAACTTCGACCTCGGTGTCGAGGCGGGCGAGATCGTGGGGCTCATCGGACCCAACGGGGCGGGCAAGACCACGGTCTTTCACCTGATCGCCGGCTTCCATCCGCCGACCGCTGGCGACATCCGGTTCAAGGGCTCGTCCATCGTCGGCGCCAAGCCTCACGCCATCTGCCGCCTCGGGCTCACCCGCACGTTCCAGATCGTCCAGCCCTTTGCCGGCCTGTCCGTGATCGAAAACGTGATGGTGGGCGCCTTCAATCGCGAGCCGGAGGCGGCAGCGGCGAGGCGGTCGGCCGCCGACATCGTGGATTTCGTGGGCCTGGGCGCGCGCCGGAACGCGCCCGCCCGCAGCCTGACCCTGTCCGACCGGAAGCGCCTCGAGATCGCCCGCGGGCTGGCCACGCGTCCCGAGGTGCTCCTCCTCGACGAAGCCATGTCGGGGCTCAATCCCACGGAGATCGACGAGATCATCGGCCTGATCCGCCGCATCCATGCACGCGGCGTGAGCTTGCTCATCATCGAGCACGTGATGCAGGCCATCATGGCCCTGTCGCACCGGCTGGTCGTCCTTCACCACGGGGAGAAGCTGGCCGAGGGCGTGCCCGCCGACGTGGCCCGCGATCGGCGCGTCATCGAAGCGTATCTGGGGGAGAGCGCGTGAGCCTCCTCGAGCTGCGCGGCGTCGAGGTTGCGTACGGCGACCTTCCCGCGCTGCGCGGCGTGTCGGTATCGGTCGAGCCGGGCGAGACGCTGTCCGTGGTCGGAGCCAACGGTGCGGGGAAGACGACGATGCTCCGCGCCATCTCCGGGCTCCTGCGGCCGCGCGCGGGCCAGATTCTGCTCGATGGTGTCCGCCTCGACACCCTGCCGAGCCACGCCATCGTCGAGCATGGTCTAGTCCAGGTGCCGGAAGGGCGAAAGATCTTCCCCAGCCTGACCGTGCTCGAAAACCTCGAGATGGGCTCCTATATCGCCGCCGCGAAGGCCCGGAGACGCGAAGGGCTCGCACAGGTCTTTGCTCTCTTCCCGCGGCTCGAGGAGCGCCGCGGTCAGGCCGCGGGGACCATGTCGGGCGGCGAGCAGCAGATGCTGGCCATCGGCCGGGCCTTGATGGCGCGCCCCCGCGTGCTCATGCTGGACGAGCCGTCGCTGGGGCTGGCCCCCATCATCGTGAAGGAGATCTTCCGTATCATCGGTGAGATTAACCAACTCGGCACCACTGTGCTCCTCGTGGAGCAGAATACCCGCCAGGCCCTTGCGCTCTCGCGTCGCGGCTATGTCCTCGAGAACGGCCGCGTGGTGTTGGAGGGAAGCGGGGCGGAGCTGCTCGGCAACGAGCATGTCAAGCGCGCCTACCTTGGAATGTGAGGAGGATGCCTCGTGACTGACTGGACAGTGGGAAGCCTCGCGGAAGCCATCAAGGCCAGGAAGCTGTCGCCGGTGGAGGCGGTGCGCGGATATCTCGAGCGCATCGACCGGCTCAATCCGAAGCTGCGCGCCTTCATCACCGTGGACGCCGAAGGGGCGCTCCGGCGTGCGTGCGCACTGGAGCAGGAGGAGTCCCGCGGCCCCCTCCACGGCGTACCCCTCGCCTACAAGGATCTCTGCGCGGTGAAGGGCCTTCCCACCTCCTGTGGCACGAAAACGCCGGACTACTTCCTCTCCGCCCAGGACTGCACCGCGGTGACGCGGCTGTCGGGCGCGGGCGCGATCACGCTGGGCAAGCTGAACATGAGCGAGCTGGCCATGGGCCCCTTTGGGGACAATGCCCATCACGGCGATGCCCAGAACCCGTGGCGGGCCGGCCACATCACGGGCGGCTCGTCGAGTGGGTCGGGCGGAGCGGTGGCGGCGCGTCTGTGCGCGGGCGCCCTCGGCAGCGACACCGGCGGCTCGATCAGGCTGCCCGCGGCGGCGTGCGGTATCGTCGGCCTCAAGCCGACCTACGGGCGGGTGAGCCGCGCGGGGGCGATGGCGCTCTCGTGGTCCTACGATCACCTCGGTCCCATGACTCTGACCGTGCAGGACTGCGCGCTCCTCCTCGGTGTCATCGCCGGCCCCGACCCCGCCGACGCCACCTCGAGCTCGCGCGACGTGCCGGACTACCTGGCTAGCCTCGACGCTCCCGTGCGGGACTTGCGCATCGGCGTGCCCGAGAATTACTACTTCGACGATCTGCATCCCGAGGTCGAGCGCGCGGTCCGCGAGGCCATTGCCGCGCTGGGAGGGCTGGGCGCGCGCGTGGACGCGCTGCGCGTGCCCGACCCGGGACCGATGGTCGCGGCCTGCAACAACACCATGGTGAGCGCGGAGGCCGCATCCATTCACTCACGCATCCTCAAGGAGCGGCCGGGAGATCTCCAGCCCGCCGTGCTGGCCCGGCTCGCTCCGGGACTGCGCGTGTCCGCCTACGACTACCTGCAGGGATCGCGTCTGCGCGCGCAGCTCACGCGCGAATTCATAGCCGAGGTGTTCGCGAAGGTCGACGTCCTCGTCGCCCCCACCATTCCCGAGCCGGCGCTCGCCCTCGCCGCGGCCAAGTCGGGAACGACGGAAGACGTGGTGCGGCGCATGGGGCACTTCTCGCGCCTCACCCGTCCCTTCAATGCCCTCGGGCTGCCTGTTCTCTCCGTGCCGTGTGGATTCTCGTCGAGCGGTCTTCCCCTCAGCGTGCAACTGGTCGGCCGCCCCTTCGACGAAGCGTCGCTCCTCTGCCTGGGCCACGCCTACGAGCAGGCCTCCCCCTGGCACCGGCGCGTACCGCCCTCAGACTGAAGAAGGTGAGCACGCCTCCCGTGAGCAGCCAGAGCGAGCCGGGGGAGGCGACCTCGCTCGCCTCGATGGTGGCGAAGAGCCCGTCGGACTCGGCGGTGGTGCCGAAGATCACTCCCGCGACGAGCGTCTTGCCGGGGTCGAACGCGAAGTTGAGCACGTCATCGCTCACCGAGTAGCCGACGATCTTCGCCCCGCGGCTGGCCAAGGAGGCAGCAATGGAGGCCTCAATATACGCGAGAAGAGGAAGCTACTTCTCGGTGTCCACCCCCGCGCCGGCCACGAGCACGGCCAGCGACACGATCACCATCGCCGCGGCGAGGGCCCAGAAGACCGCGGGATATGCGCCGAGGCCGAGGAGGAGCAGCGATGCGCCCACCGGCCCTACCGCGCGGGCGCCGTTGGCGCCGAGGGCCACCGCTCCCGCGATGGCGCCGTAGTGCCGCGGGCCGAAGACCTTGGCGAGCGAAGTGGCACGCGACAGTGTCGACATGCCATTGGAGGCGCCCATCACGATGATGAAAGGCAATGCGGTGCCCATGAGCACGATGAGGGGGATGAGCCCGAGTCCGACGGCCTGACCGAAGAAGACCGACGCAACCATCCAGCGCGCGCCGAGCCGGGCCGAGATCGGCACGAAGATCAGCCGCCCCGGCACCTGCATCGCCCCCATCCAGCCGATGATCGCCGCGGCCACGGTCGCCGAATAGCCGCGTTCTCCGAGGAAGGGGATGAGGTGGACGCTGACCGCGGCCGTCGCGAAATTACCTACGAAGAACGCGATCGACAGCACCCAGAAGACCAGGGTGCGCGCGGCCTCGCCCAGGGTCATGCCCGGCACCGCCGCCGAAGCGCCGTCGGCGCCGCGATGAACGGAGGAGGGCCCGCGTCGCAGGAGGAGAGCGTGGATGGGAATGGTGATGGCGGCAAGGACCACGGCGAGGATGGTGAGGGAGGAGCGCCAGCCCACCCGCTCGAGCAGCCAGGCCTCGATGGGCATGAAGATGGTTGAGGCGAAGCCCGCGGCGAGGGTCACCGTGAGGAGCGCGCGGTCGCGGCCTTCACGGAACCACGAGACGACCACCGCGAAGGCCGGCTCGTAGAGAGTGGCGGCCATGGCGAGGCCCATGAAGAACCACACCGCGTAGAGGGTGGAGAGGCTCTCCACGCGGGCCCACGCGAAGGTCAAGGCCACGGCCAGGCAGGAACCAACCGTCATCAGCCCACGCCCTCCGTGGCGATCGATCCAGCGCCCGACGGGGAGGGCGGCGAGGGCCGCCACCCCCAGCCCGATCGAGAAGGCGGCGGTGATGGCCACCCGCGAGGCGCCGAGGTCGCGCTCCATGGGGCGCAGGAATACGGGGAAGCCGTAGTAGATGATGCCCCACGTCACCGTCTCGGTGATGGAGACGGCGGCGACGATGATCCATCCGTAGTAGATGTACCGCGAGCCGAGGCGGATCGAGGGAGCGCGCGCGGGGATCAGAAAGGTTCAGGCAGCCGCGGTCATTCGAATTGCAGTCGGAAGAAGGGGTGGACGGGCGCCGAGAAGAAGTGAACCCGGCGCGTATAGTCGAGCACGCGGGCGTAGTTCTCGAAACGCTCGGCCAGCCGCCGGTAGGGCGTGGGAGCGCCGCGGGTGTCCGTCCGCGCGTGCTCCGAGACGAACTGATAGGCCTGTTTGCCCTGGGACACGTAGAAGCTGATGCTCGCCATGCTGCGCACCCGCTCGGGGAAGATACCCGTCATGAAGAGGGTGTAGTCACCGATGTGGCGCCGGACGGTGATCTCGTGCTCGGGGCGGAAGTCCGGGGTGTCCACCTGCCACGCCGACTGAATCTCCATCATCATGTCGACGACCGTCTCCAGACGGGGCATGACCGTCCCCCGCGGATAGAGGTTCTCGGTCCTCGCGAACCGCGTGAGGAGATCCGACAGGTAGGGGGCGGCAGGGTCTCCCTGAAGCGCGAGATCATGGAAGCTCGCGCGGACCGCCCGATCGAAGAATCGCCGGAGCTCCACGGATTCTCTCTTGGTGGAAAGGCTCGCCACCGCCGATCATATCAGACTTGCGGGAATCCGAGCGAAACGCGCGGATTCGCCTATCGCGTTGGCAGCGTGGAACGAGATGCTATGAGAAGTGGCAACCTGCTGACGCTCGGGTACCTAGACGGGGGCAACGAGGTGAGTATGATGTTTCATACCGGACCGTTTTTTACCGCCGCCGCACCATTTACACGGCCGTCGCTCCCCTATTCGTAGCTTTTGTGCTCTTTGCTCTCCGCGAATTCGCGCACTTGAGCGGTGGTACGCCATGTGCTCACCAGGCCGCCGGAGAGTTCACTCACATCGAAAGGAAAGAATGTTCCGGATGCCTTGGACTTCGATGACAGGGGGCAGCCTCAAGCAAAGAAGATGGAAGCGTGCGTTCCTGACCCATCCGATCCTGAGCGCGGCCATTGCTCTGCTCCCCCTGGGAGGATTGGTGCTGGGGACCGTCCTGTGGAGCAGAGCGGCTTCACCAACGGCATCCCCGCAAACGCCTCGGAGCAGTGACGGGCCGGAAGGATCCTCAGGACGACTCGGGTGGCAGTGGTGCCCGGATTCTCCTGGTACGGGACCGCTTCCGTCCAAGGTCGCCCCAGCCGAGACGGGGACGATGCTCACGGTCAAGAAGGGACCGCTGAGTATCGAGTGGTCCTGGTGTCGTTCGCGGGCGAGCGACGACCGTCTCCTCGTGCGCACCCAGGTCACCAACACGGGGGAGGACGCGATCAACCTCGTGGTCCTGGATTTCAGTCTCTACGATCAAACCGGCTCGATCATCGGCAACCACTCCGTGACCATGCGCAAGCTCGACGCGCACCACGCCGGCCAGATCGAGGACATCCTGCCCTCCCAGTATGCGGAATGGAAATGGACGGCATGGTCCATGAAGCTGGCCAGCGTCGTGGCCAACTAGAAGCCTTACCTCAGCTCGGGAATCACCCAGAGTGGCTGGTCACCCCTCGCCACGCGCTGGACATTGTCGAAGGCGTTCCGGAAGGCCTTGGTCCAGTTCTCCCAGGTCGGCCCCGCGGAATGCGGGGTGAAGGTGACGTTCTCCAGGCCGAAGAGGGGGTGGTTGATGAGGGGCGGCTCTTCTACCATGACGTCGAGGCCGGCGGCGGCGATCTGCTTCGACAGCAGGGCGTGGCGCAGCGCCTCTTCGTCGACCACGGGACCACGGCAGGTGTTGATGAAGATGGCGTCCTTCTGCATCATGGCGAACTCGCGCGCCCCCATCATCTTGCGGGTCTGCTCGTTGAGAGGCACGTGCAGGCTCACCACGTCGGAGGACTGGAGGAGCTCGGGGAAGAGGGAGAATTTCACCCCGAGAGCGTCTTCCTGGTCCTCGTTGAGGCGGATGACATCGTAGTACTGGATGTCCATGTCGAAGGCGGCGGCCCGGCGCGCCACCTTCTTGCCGATGGTGCCGAGGCCCACGATGCCGAGCTTCTTTCCCGCCAGCTCGTAGGTGCGGGTAGCGGCGAAGTCGCCCACCCGCCACTTCCCGTGGACCACGTTGATGTGATGGAAGGCCATCTTCTTGTACACGGCGAGGATGAGCATCATGGTGTGCTCGGCCACCGCCACCGAGTTGGCCCCGCCATTGTTGGCGATGGGCACCCCCGCCTGCTTCGCCGCGGACACGTCGATCCGGTCGTAGCCCGCGCTGATCAGCTGCACCAGCTTCAGCTTCGTTCCCGCCTTGAAGAAGGCCTCGCCCATGCCCGCGCGGGGGAAGCCGATGTAGTACTCGGCGCCCGCCACGTGCTTCAGGAAGTCGGGCGCATCGTGCTCGGTGGCGACCATTTCGTAGCCTTCGGGCACCATGGCAAGGGCCGTCTCCATGATGGGGTCGGGCATCTGGGGGGCGAAGACGATCTTGGTGGCCACGGGAGTCTCCTTTGATCCGGGGTGCTAGGTCTTGGGTGAGAGGAGCATGTAGGTCGCACGGCCCACCGCCACGAGCTTGCCCGCGCCATCGGTGATGCGGGCCTCACCGAACGCAATGCTGCGGCCGCGACGCAGGAGCCGTCCTTCGGCGAGGATGTCTCCGTCGCCCGCCGCGGCGAGGAAGCTCACATTGAGATCGAGGGTGGTCTGGCCCACTCCGCCTGCGGCATTGTCGTGGGTCGTTCCGAGCGCGCCACCCACCGCCATGTCCACGAGCGCGCTCAGCACGCCACCGTGCACGGGGGCGCCCGCGGAGTTCCGGAGAGGGTCCCGCACGGGCACGCGCAGGCGCACCCAGCCCTCGCCCGCGTCGTCTACCTGCACGTCCAGGTAGCGCCAGAAGAGATTGGTCTGGGCGCGCTCGCGGGCGAGGGTGAGAAGGTCGGCGGGCATGGAGGCCTAGTTATACCGAAAACGCGCGCGGGACTCAAACGCCGCGGCCACGGTGCCCGCGGAAACGACGCCCCTGCAACAATGCCTGGAGCGACGATGATAGACTCCTGACCGGGCTCGGGACGTGTTCGCGTTCACCTACTACCGCAGGGGGAGACATGGCGACGAGGATCGGCATCATCGGGGCGGGGGCCATCGGCTCGATCGTGGGAGGCATGCTGACCAAAGCCGGCCACGACGTCACGCTCATGGAGCAGTGGCCGGAGCACGTGGAGGCGATGAAGAAGGTGGGTCTGAGGCTGTCGGGCACCTGCGGCGAGCACGTGATACCCGTGAAGGCCTTCCACATCCACGAGATGCAGGGCCTCCGCGAGCCCTTCGACTACGTTTTCATCTCCGTGAAGAGTTACGACACGGAGTGGGCCACGGCCATGGCCGTCGCCCACCTTCGCAAGCCGGACGGGGTGGTGGTGGATTTCCAGAACGGGATCAACGACGAGCGCGTGGCCGGGGTGGCGGGCCGGGAGCGGACCCTCGGCTGTGTCATCACCATCAGCGCCGGAATGTACGAGGCGGGCCACGCCATGCGCACGGACACCGGCTCGCTCGGCTTCAAGATCGGCGAGCACGACGGCCAGGACACTCCGCGGGCCCGGGAGATCGCCCGCATCATGAACGACGTCGCCCCCACCAAGGTCACGACCAATCTGTGGGGCGAGCGCTGGTCGAAGCTGGCTGTCAACTGCATGGTCAATCCCATCTCCGGCCTCTCCGGCTACGACTCCGCGGAGGCGCGGACCAATGACGTGCCGAGGCGCATCGCCGTCTTCGCGGCGAGCGAGGTGATCCAGGTCGGGCGGGCCCGCGGGTACGAGGTCGAGCCCATCTACAGCATCGACGCCCAGCGCTTCGTCGACGCCGCCGCGGGCAAAGGACTGGCGGAGGTGGAGAGCGACATGGCGCGCGACGCCAAGAGCCGCGCGGGTGGCCGCCCCTCCATGCTGCAGGACGTGATGAAAGGCCGCCGCACCGAGATCAACTATCTGAACGGCTATGTCTCGGAGCAGGGCAAGCAGGTCGGTGTCAAGACGCCCATCAACGACAAGATCATGGAGCTGGTCAATGCGCCCGGAGTGGGACTTCTCCAGCCGGACCGGAAGAATCTCGATCCGCTGTGGGCCCTCGTCCCCCACTAGAGAGATGGACAAGATCGAGCGCGCGGGACCACCGGAGGCGGTCGGGGTGTCGGACGGCCTCTATTCCTTCGTGGTCAAGCTGAACGAGCCGCCGGCCGGGCACTGGATCTACGTGTTCCGGATCGTCGCCAACCCTTCGAAGGGCGAGATCGACTCGGACCGCGTGGTCTTCGATCGTGAGCGCGGGCTGCTCTTCGCCAGCGAGGAGTCGCTGGTGCCGGAATGGATCCGGTACATCGATCTGTGGATCACCGAAGCCAATGCCCAGGTGGCCGCGGACGAAGCCGCGGAGGAAAAGCGCCGAGCGGAAACCGAAGCGCGTGACAAGCGAGACACCCTCCTCAAGCAGGTCAACGAGAAGTACAAGAATCTGTAACATTTCGAAGCCGGATTGTCACGGGTCCGTCAAACTGGCCATCGACGGCGGTTTCGCCGCCTGATCGGCAACGTCGGGCGAATCGTTTGGGCCCCCCTCCTCGTCTCAAGAGTGGAAGACAAGGAGGTATCAGATATGGCCAAGCGAATCCTGGTGCCGCTGGATCGAAGTGACGCGGCTGAATCGGTGTTGTCGCTGGTGAGTGACATCGCCCGGAGCAGCGGAGCCACCGTGCGCCTGCTTCACGTGTCGCCGATTCCCCGGCTGCAAGTCAGCGATCACGGTCGCGTCGTCGCCTACGAAGATCAGGAAATGCAGCGTCTGGAGGCGAGCGCCCAGGAGCATCTGCGAGCGGCCGAAGCCCAGCTCCACGGGGTGCCCGTGGAGACGGTGGTGAGATTCGGTGACCCGGTGGAGGAAATCGTGGGGGAGGCGGAAGTCTTCGGGGCGGATCTCATCGCGCTGGCCACGACCCGCCGCACCTGGCTCCAGCGCGTCTTCGGCAACGTGCCGGACAAGGTCTTTCGGGCGGCCGCGGTTCCCACCCTTCTCCTCGGGACGCGGTAAGCTTCGCCCGGCTAGGGTGCCTTCCACAGAAGCTTCCCTCCCTCGTCGAAGAGGACGATGGAGGGCGGCTGTCGCCGCTCGGTGACGTCAGGCGCGACGAGACGGAGCCCGGTGTCGCCCAGCACGGCGCGCGCAACGCCCGTCGAATCGTTGAGCATCAGCCGGACCACCCCTCGGTCGACAGAGAGACTCGTCCGCTCCACCAACCGGCTCGTGCTGGAGAGCACCTCCCTCGAAACGCCTGCCGGTGGGGCGAGCTCGGGTCCTTCTGGCTAGGCGGCCGCGATGGGCGGATGGCGGTCCACGAGGCCTGCCGCGTTTTCCCAGGCGCCGGCCGCGGCGAAGATGGTCGATTCCGCGAAGGGCCGGCCCATGAGCTGCAGAGCAATGGGAAGGCCGGCAGCCGTGAAGCCACAGGGCACGGAGATGGCAGGCACGCCCGCGAGGCTGGCTGGCGTGGTGTAGGAGCGGCGGCCGAAGAAGCGCCGGGCCGCCTCCTCCTTGCTCGTCACAGGCGCGGTGTGGAAGCTGATGGCGGGAGCCGGATGCGGCGACGTCGGCGCGAGGAGGAGATCGAATTTCCCCAGGGCCTCCAGTAGCTGTTCGCGGATGAGCGCGCGGGCGCGCGCGGCCCTGTGGAGGGGCACGGCGGGAATGAGGCCGGCGGCCACGAGCCGCCGCCGGGTGCCTGCGTCGTACTCGTCGGCGCGCGCGGAGAGCCAGGGCTTGTGCCGGCCTGCCGCCTCCGAGTCGCAGAGAGCCATGAACACGCCGCCCGCGTGTGGGATCAGGGGAAGCGAGACATCCTCCACCATCGCCCCGAGCGCGGCGAGTCCTCGCGCCGCCTCCCGCACCGCGCCCCGCACCTCGGCCTGCGTCTCGGCGCCGTCTACCAGCTCGGTGATGACGCCGATCCGCGTCCCCTTCACCCCGGCGCCGAGAGTGGCGCGGTAGTCCGGAACGGCGCGGCGGCTGCTCGTCGGATCCTTCGCGTCGTAGCCCGCGATGAGGGTGAGCACGAGGGCGCAGTCTTCCACGGTGCGAGTGAGCGGACCGACCTGATCCATGGAGCACGCGGCGGGAAAGCAGCCGTGCCGCGAGACGCGTCCCCACGTCGGCCGGAGCCCGACGGCCCCGCAGTAGGAAGCGGGGCTTCGCACGGAGCCGCCCGTATCCTCGCCGAGGGTGAGTGAGCAGAGGGCGGCCGCGGCGGCGATGCCCGATCCGGAAGACGAGCCGCCCGGATCGTGCTCCGGATTCCAGGGATTGCGCGGCTGCCCGTACGGGAAGCGAAGGGTGCCGCCGAGGGCGAACTCCGTCAGGTTGAGCTTGCCGAGGAGAATCCCCCCCGCTGCCTTGAGCTTCGCCACCACCGTCGAGTCTTCCGTGGGGACGTTGAGCTTCAGGAGGGCCGAGCCGGAGGTGGTGAGAATGCCCGCGGTGTCGAGCTGATCCTTCACCGCGAAGGGCACGCCGTGAAGCGGGCCGCGCCATGCTCCCCGGGCCGCCTCGGCCTGGGCCCGCTCCGCCTCCGCGAGAGCGCTCTCGCTGCACACGGTGATGAAGGCGCGCAGATGGCCGTCGAGCCGGCCGATGCGATCCAGATAGATGGTGACCAGCTCGACGGGGGAGATTCGCTTCTCCCGAATCAGCGCGGCCTGGCGCGCCGCACTCGCGAAAGCGAGATGCTCGGCGGCGGTACTCACACATAGCCCTCGGGGCTGGTGGGCCACGGTTCCGCGGCCTCCAGCGGCAGCGTGTCGAGGGCGGCCAGCGCATCGAGGAAGGCATTCAGCCGGTGGGCGATCTCCGTGGCGTCCTCACCGTTGAGGGGCAGGGAGAGCGATGCGGCAAGTCGGCGAACATCGTCGGGTCCGAGGTCGGCCATGGCTGGGAGTTATAGCATCATTTGACGCCTTCGGCCGCTTGGGCTAGGCTCGGCGCGTGCTCGATCTCGTGATCCGCGGCGGACGCGTCATCACGCCCCAGGGCGTGGGCTCCTGGGACGTGGGCGTACAGGATGGACGCATCGCGGTGCTGGGCGCTCCCGGCACGCTGCCCAGCGACGCGGCCCGTGTCATCGACGCCACGGGGCTCATCGTGAGCCCGGGCGGGGTCGAGCCGCACACCCATCTCGCCCACGGCATCATGTCGCATCCCGAGACGCCGTCCCTCACCCTCGGCCCCGAGGAAGACACGCGTGGCATGGCGTGCGGCGGCACCACGACCCACATCGATTTCTGCTACGTCCGGCCCGGCAGCGAGATCATGCCCGTCCTCGAGCAGCGCGCCCAGAGATGGAAGGGGCAGTCGCACGTGGACTACGCCTTCCACATTACGCTGTCGGGCGCCCTGCCCCTCCGTGTCTTCGACCAGATGCCGGAGGCGATACAGGCGGGGCACCCGTCCTTCAAGGTCTTCACCACCAATGTGCTGCCGCCGCATCCGAAGCGGGCGGGCAATCGCCTCGACTTCGGGCGCATCGGGCTGGCCATGGAGAAGACCGCGCAGCACGGCGGCATCATGGTCGTTCACGGCGAGGACGAAGACCTCGTCCAGTTCAACTACGAGCGCTTTCGCGAAGAAGGACGGTTGGACGGCACCAACATGCACCTCGTGCACACCAAGCTGTCCGAGCTCCTGGCCTTCCGGCGCACCATCGCGCTCGCCAAGGCCATGGACGCCACCGTGTACTTCGTCCACACCTCGGCCCGGGAGGGCGTGGACGCCATCGGCGAGGCGCGCTCCCTCGGCATGCCCGTGTACGGGGAGACCCTGCACCAGTACGCCTGCTTCAACGCCGAGTACTACAAGACGCCGCGGGGCTTCTGCTCGCACACCTATCCGTCGTTGAAGTTTCCCGAGGACCAGAAGGCGCTGTGGGACGGGCTCGTGCACGGCGGGCTGTCCACCCTGGCCACCGACGAGTACCCCACCAGTCTCGAGCTGAAGCTGCGCGGGCGCACCATCGAGGACGTGACGGGCGGAAACGTGGGCGCGGAGGCGCGCCTCGGCATTGCCTTCACGGAGGGCGTGGGCAAGCGCGGAATGACCCTCGAGCGCTTCGCCGAGATCACCGCCACCAATGCCGCGAAGATCTTCGGCCTCTACCCGCGGAAAGGCGTGATCGCCCCGGGCAGCGACGCCGACTTCGCCCTGATGGATCCGACGATCCGGAAGACGCTCGCCAAGGAGGATTTCCACGTGACGGACTACAGTCCGTGGGAAGGGTGGCAGGTGTCGGGCTGGCCCGCCCTCACCATCCTGCGCGGCCGCGTGATCGCGGAGCGCGGCAACCTCCTGGGCTCGACGTCCGACGGCCAGCTCCTGCTCCGCAAGCTCGATCCCCAGGTTCTCCAGCGCCCCGTCTGCTGACCGGAGGATTTCCATGGCCGGCAAGCTCTTCGAAGAGCTCCTGGTCGGACAGGTGTTCCAGCACCAGCCCGGCCGCACCGTCACCGAGGCCGACAACGTCTTCTTCTCGTGCCTCACCATGAATCCCCAGCCCCTCCACGTGGATTTTCACGCCGCGGCCAAGGCCGAATTCGGCAAGCCTCTCGTCAACAGCCTGTTCACCCTGGGGGTGGCGGTGGGCCTGTCGGTGAGCGACACCACCCTGGGGACTACCGTGGGCAATCTCGGCTTCGAGAAGGTCGAGTTCCCCAAGCCCGTGTTCCACGGCGATACGATCTACTCGGAGACGGAAGTGGTGGAGAAGCGGGAGTCGAGGTCGCGCCCCGAGTGGGGCATCGTCACCTTCGAGCATCGCGCCCGGAATCAGCACGGTGACCTCGTCATGCGCTGCCGGCGGGCGGCCATGCTGCGCCGGCAGAAAGCCTGAGCGTGCGGCGCTCGCTCCACTTCGTTCCCGGCGGCCAGGAGAAGATGATGGCCAAGGCCCTCACCCTCCCCGCCGACGGGCTCATCCTCGATCTCGAAGACGCGGTGCCCCCGCCTCTGAAGCCGGCCACCCGGCCCATCGTGAGGCGCTGGCTGGAGACGCTGGATTTCGGCGGGCGCGAGCGCTGGGTCCGCATGAATCCCATCTTCACCGAGCACGCGGTGCCCGACCTCGAGGAAACCATCGCGGCGCGTCCCGACGGCTATCTCGTGCCCAAGCCGCGCACGGCCGCCGACGTCCGCCGGGTGGCCGCCGAGCTCGAGCGCCTGGAAGAAAAGCATGGACTGCCCTTCGGCTCGACCCGGCTCATCCTGATTGCCACGGAAACGCCCCAGGGTCTCCTCAACATCGCCGAGGTGGCCACGGCCAGCCCGCGCATCGCCGCCATCTCCTGGGGCATCGAGGATCTCTCCGCGGCCATGGGCTTGCCCCGGGTGCGCGACGAAGGGGGGCGCTACCTCGACATCCCGCGCCATGCCCGCGTGATGTGCGCGGTGGCGGCCTCCGCGGCGGGCGTGGAGTCGCTCGACACCGTCTACACCGATATTCCCGATCTCGATGGGCTGCGGCGGGAGTGTCGCGAGGGCGTGGCCATGGGATTCAGCGGCAAGATGTCCATACACCCGGGCCAGATCGAGGTGATCAACCAGGAGTTCACGCCGGGGAAGGCGGAGGCGACGGAAGCCCTCGCCCTCATCGCCGCCTTCGAGGAGCAGGCGAAGAAGGGCGCGGGGGCCTTTGCCTGGAAGGGTCAGATGATGGATCAGCCTCATCTCACGCGCGCGAAGAAGATCGCGGACCGCGCGAGACGTGCGGGCGTGATCTGAAACGCGGTGCGACCAGGCGCCACGGCGCCAAGCGCCGCGCCACCCCGCGCGACATGGTCCTGGCTCTGGCCGCGCTGCTTCTCGTGAGCGCGGTGATCTTCGCCCTCCCCCTGGGCCGTCGGCCCCTCGACCATCAGGATGAGGCCCGCTACAGCCTCCTCGCCCGGGAGGCAGCCGAGCACGGCCATTGGATCCTCCCTCGCGTGCGCGATGACGTGTATCTCAACAAGCCTCCGCTCTTCTTCTGGACGGTGGCGCTCTTCGCCTTGCCTTTCCACGCCGTCACCGACGCCAACGCCCCTATCGCCTCGATCGTGTCGGCCCTCGTGGGGCTGCTCGCCGTGTTCGCCATCGGCCGCCTCCTCTGGGGCGCGGCGGTGGGCCTCGCCTCCGCCCTCGTCCTCGCCACCAGCCCCTTCTACTTCTTCATGGCCCACAAGGTGTTGACCGACATGATGCTGACGGCGTGGATGAGCTGGGCCCTCTATTTCTATCTCGCCGCCCGGCGCGCACCCGATTCGCGACGGCCGCTCGTGTGGTTCTACCTGTGCGTGGCGGGCGGCCTCGCGAGCAAGGGGCCGCCGGCCCTCATGGTGCTGGTGGCCGCGGTGGCGACTTCGCTGGTAACCGAGGGCTGGAGCGGCCTCAAGCGCCTGCGCCTTCCCCTCGGCGCGGCCCTCATCGTCCTCACCGCCCTGCCCTGGCTCCTGCCCTATCTCCTCCAGCGCGAGAGGAGCTACAGTCGAGCCGTGGTGATGACGGACTATCTCGGCTGGTATCTCCGGAGCGCGGTCACTTCGCGCCTCGAAGCGGTGGTGCGTCATCTCGCGAGCTTCCTGCCCTGGGGTTTCTTCATGTTTCCCGCGGCATGGTGGTGGACGCGCGAGCCCGATGCCGATCGGAAACGGCTCCTCCTCTGGGCGGCGACCCTGATCGTGCTCCTGAGCTTTTCCGGCGAGCAGCGGGCGCGCTACTTCCTGCCCCTCTGGCCTGTCTTCGCCGTCCTCGTCGCGGAGTTCTGCGTGCGCGGTGCGGAGCGTGCGCGCGGGCTCGTGGACTGGGCGGTGGCCCTCTACCTCGTGCTCATGATAGCCGCGGGCGCTTTCCTGATCTGGGGCGCCGTGCCCGCGGCCGACGCGGTCTTTTTTCCTGTCGCTTCGTGGGAGCGCTGGACGGTGGCGGGGGCCATCGTGGCGGGCGCGGCGGTGGCCCTCCTGAGCCTCCGCGTTGACCAGAGCGGTCTCGTCGCCTCGGTCTGGCTTGCCGCCGGCCTCGGTATCGCGCTCCTCGTGACGGCGCTCGAGTATCCGCCCCGCTTCGCCCGCGTCAACGACTTTCCCGGCATGGCCCGGCGTGTCGCCTCCCGGCTCGATCCCGCGCAGCCCCTCCTTGCCTATCCGGACGCCAATCTCGCCTGGGACTTCTATCTGCGGTCCCCGGTGCGCGAGCTCATGAGCGAGAGCGAGGCGAAGGCGCTGCTCGCTGCTTCGCCCACGAGACGGATCCTCATGCAGGCCGAGTACTGGCAACGCCTCAAGCCCCAGGCCGACGCGGGCTGGCGCGCCCTCGACGAGGGACAGGTCGGCCGCCGCCGCTTCGTGCTCCTGGGCGGATGACGGAAGAGGACATCGACATGGAATTCCAGCTGCGGAAGATCGGCCACGTGGTGCTCAACGTCAGCGATCTCGAGGTGGCCACGCGCTTCTACACCGACGTGCTCGGCCTGCGCGTCACCGACCGCTACCCAGACAGCATGATGCCCGGAGGTATGGTCTTCCTCTGCGTCAACGTCGACCATCACGGCATCGCCCTGGTGGGCGGCGGGCGGAAGGCGGCGGGCGACCGCGACGCGACCAAGGCGGCGGGGGGCAGCCTCAACCACTTCGCGTTCGAGGTGGGCTCACTCGACGAGGTATTCCGCGCCCGCGCGTGGCTGCGCAAGCACGGCGTGCCCATCGTGTTCGAGGGCCGTCGCCGCGCGGGCTGCCAGATCGCCATCGAGTTCACGGATCCCGACGGCAACAACCTGGAGATCTACTGGAACATCGACCAGATCGGCACCGAGGG